>NZ_MACM02000007.1:0-117257 GCF_001675465.2 Pseudomonas sp. AU12215 | reverse complement strand
TTCGGCGGCGGCGACCGGGGCGATGCGTTTCTCACTGACGATCAGCGGATAGAGCAGCGCCAGCAGCAGGCCGAACAGCGCCATGCCGGCGAAGGCCCAGCGCCAGCCCAGGTGCGCGGCGAGCACGCCGCCCAGCCCCATGCCGAGCACCGAGCCGAACATGCCGCCAGCCATGAAAGCGCCGGTCAGGGTGGCGCGCAGGTGCGCCGGGAATACCGAGATCACCACGGCGATGCCGACGCTGCCATAGGCGGCCTCGCCGACGCCGACGAAGAAGCGCGCGGCGAACATCTGCGGGAAGTTCTGCGCCACCGCGCAGCCCAGGGTCGCCAGGCTCCACAGCATGGCCATCAGCGCCAGGCTGCGCACGCGGCCCCAGCGGTCGGCGAGCAGCGACAGGGGGAAGGTCAGCAAACCGACCATCACCGCGACGATTCCGCTGAGCAGGCCGAGCTGCGCGTCACTCAGGGCCCATTCGACCTTGAGCAGCGGGAACACGGCGTTGAGCACCTGGCGCGACATGTAATCGGAGATCAGCAGGCCGAAGGTCAGGGCGAACACCACCCAGGCATAGCGGCGCGGCACGCTGGGCGCGGTGGCAGGGATGTCGCCCAGGGCGACGGAGTGGATGGCCATGGTGCTAGCTCTCCGGGGGAGTCAGTGGATTCTTGTTGTTCTTGGATAAAGCCAGTGCGGGTTACTGGCAGAACCCGCACTGGAGCCTGTCACGCGCGTTGCGGGACGGACTTCTGGCCCGGCTGGCGGTTGGGCGCCATGCCGTTCATGCGCAGGGTTTCCTCGACGCTGTCGTACTGCACGCCGATCTTGTAGATGGCGCGCGCTTCCTTGCCACTGGCGACCTCGCGGCCCAGTTCGTGGGCAACGCGGACACACTGCTGGATCTGCTCGACCGAGGTCATGCGCTGGCCATGCTGGCCGATGATGGTGTCCTCGATGCCGCACCGCGGGTGCAGCCCCATGGCCAGCGCCATCATGTTGAACGGCAGGACGTTCTTGAGCAGCGACTCGGCGGTGACGGTGGCGCCGTCCGGTGCACGGTGCACGAAGTTCATGAAGTTGAACGGGTTGGGGCCGTCGAAACCGCCGCCGATGCCGATCCAGGTCAGGTTCAGCGGGCCCTTGTAGACGCCCTTGCGAACCAGGCGCTCGAGGGTTTCCAGGGCATGCATGCCGGTGAGCTGGAAGTGCGGCTGGATGCCCGATGCCTGCAGGCGCTTGAGGTGCTCCTCGACCCAGGCGGGGCCGGCCGGCACGGTCATCTCGCTGTAGGCCGCCTGGTAGAGCGGGTTTTCCAGGGAGGTACCCTTGAGGTACTCCGGATAGAGCAGCTCCATGATGTTCATCTGGGTGGTGTTGATCGCCACCGTCACCTGATCGGGCTTGGGGGTCAGCTCGGCGAGCATGTGGCGGGTGTCGTCGGACAGCCACTTGGCCGCTTCGCCGTCGCTTTCCGGGGCGAAGGAGATCGAGCCGCCGACCTGGATGATCATGTCCGGCACCGCTTCGCGCACACCTGCGATCAGCTCGTTGAACTTGGACAGGCGCTTGGAGCCCTTGCCGTCCAGCTCACGCACGTGCAGGTGGAGCACGGTGGCGCCGGCTTCGTAGCAGTCCACGGCCTTCTGCACCTGCTCGTCCATGGTCACCGGGATGTCTTCGGGGAAGTCCTCGGGCATCCATTCCGGGCCGTAGGGAGCGGTAGTGATGACCACCTTTTCCTGGTTCTCGGGGTGCAGCGAATCGTCGAAGAATTGCATGTCTGTCTCCTGGAATTGTTGTTGTCGAGAGGGCTCAGAACGGCTTGTCGCCGATGATTCCGGCGCGCTCCATGCGGCGCACGCAGGGCGGGTAGTCCATCACTGCGTAGTGCTGGGTACAGCGGTTGTCCCAGATCGCCACGTCGTTCTTCTTCCAGCGCCAGCGCACCTGGAATTCGGGGATGTACACCTGGCTCACCAGGTAGCGCAGCAGGTCGGACGCGCCGGGGTTGGCGTCCTGGCCGAAGCGCACGTTCTGCGGGGTGTGGTAGTTGCTGAAGTGAGTGGTGAAGGCATTGACGAACAGCACCTTCTCGCCGGTCTCGGGATGGGTGCGCACCACCGGGTGCTCCGCGTCGGGGTACATGGCCTTGAGTGCCAGGCGCTTCTCGATGGGCATCGCCGCACCGAAGCTGGCTTCGATGCTGTGGCGGGCGCGCAGCTTGGCGATGCGCTCCTTGATCTCAGCCGGGAGCATGTCGTAGGCCAAGGCCATGTTCGCCCACATGGTGTCGCCCCCGACCGGCGGGCACTCCACGCAGCGCAGGACGCAGCCAAGGGGCGGCGCCTCGCGCCAGGTGGCGTCTGTGTGCCAGGCGTTCTCGTAGCGGTCGTTGGGCAGGTCCGGGGTCTTGTAGATGCGCACCAGGCCCGGATGCTCCGGGTCGCTGCCGGCCACCGGGTGGTCTTCCAGCTCGCCGAAGCGACGGGCGAAGGCGACGTGCTCGGCGCGGCTGATGTCCTGGTCACGCAGGAACAGCACCTTGTGCTTGAGCAGCAGCTCGCGCAGCTCGGCGAACAGCCCTTCGTCGCGCGACGCATCGCCCAGGTTCACTCCTGAAATCTCGGCGCCGATGCTGCAGGTCAGACGTTCTACGTGCATGGCGACGCCCTCAGATGACGAAGATCGACGAGCCGGTGGTCTTGCGCGACTCGAGGTCGCGGTGGGCTTGCACGGCATCTTCCAGTGCGTAGTGCTGGTTGATCTCGATGCGGATGTCACCGTTGCCCACGTGGGTGAACAGCTCGTCCAGCAGCGCCGCCTTTTCCGCCGGGTCGGCGATGTAGTCGGCCAGGGCCGGACGGGTGAGGAAGATCGAGCCCTTCATCGCCAGCAGCACCGGATCGAACGGCGGGATCGGGCCGGACGCGGTACCGACGCAGACCATCAGCCCGCGGCGCTTGAGCGACTCCAGGGAGGTCATGAAGGTGTCCTTGCCGACGCTGTCGAACACCACGTCCACGCCACGTCCGTCGGTGAGTTCGCGCACGCGCTCGGCGACGCTTTCATGGCTGTAGTTGATGACCTGCTCGCAGCCGTGGGCGAAGGCCACTTCGGCCTTGGCATCGCTGGAAACGGTACCGATCACCCGCAGACCGAGCAGCTTCGCCCATTGCGCGACGATCAGCCCGACACCGCCGGCGGCGGCGTGCAGCAGGATGCTCTGGCTCGGCTTGAAGTCGTGAATGCGGCGCAGCAGGTAGGCCGAGGTCAGGCCGCGCATGGTCATGGCGGCGGCGGTCTCGAAAGCGATGTTCTCCGGCAGGCGGATCAGCGGCGCCGCCGGAACCAGGCGCTCGGTGCTGTAGGCGCCGAGGGTGTTGATGAAGCCGGTGTAGGTCACGCGGTCACCGGGCACGACGTTGGTCACGCCCTCGCCCACCGCGACCACCACGCCGGCGGCTTCCACGCCCATGCCGCTGGGCAGCGGAACGGCGTAGGTGCCATTGCGGAAGTAGGTGTCGGCGTAGTTCAGGCCCACCGCCACATGGCGGATGCGCACGTGCCCCGGGCCGGGCTCGCCGACCTCCACGTCCTCGTAACGCAGGACTTCGGGTCCCCCTGTTTCATAGAAACGAACGGCTTTGGCCATGGCCGGAATCTCCAGTTGTCTTGTTGTCGTGGGCGCTTTCGATTGGAGCGGGCAAGCGCCTTTGAGCGGACAATAGGCAGGGGGCCGGCGGGCAGCTTCACATCGTGCGACAGGGGCTTTTCATTTCGTGACAGGCGCGCGGCGCCGGTGGAAGGAAGGCGGCTGCGGCCGGGCGGCCGCAGCGCGGGTTCGGATCAGTGGAACGGGAAGATGTAGTTCATCCAGGCCGCCATGCGCAGGAGGATCTTGCGCATGATCGCCACGTGGTGGAAATGTTGGCTGTACCGCGCTGCCTGGCCGTAGGAGCCACCGGGCATCAAGCTGGCGTACTGGGCATAGTCGGGGTCGGTGATCTCGATGAACACCGGCACACGGCCGGCCGGCGGTGAGCCGGTGTAGCTGAGCAAGGTCCCGGAAGGCTGGACCTGGCCCTCGCCGATCACCCCGATGACCTGCTTGACCTTGCCACTGAAGACCTTGCCGGGAATGCCGTCGAAGGCAATCTCCGCCTCATCCCCGGAAGTCAGGCGCAGCTGGCTGTTCTGGCGCATCCAGGCGACGAAATACTGGCCTTCGTCCGGGACGAAGACCATCGAGGGGCGTAGCGGCAGGCGTGTCGCCATCATTCCCGGGCGCAGTGAGACGTGAGTGACGAACCCCCGTGAAGGCGCCCGCACCACTGTGTTGTCGAGGTTGAACTGGGCCAGCGCCAATTGCGCGTTCAGGTCGTCGACGCGGGCAGTGGTGAGGTCGACATCACGCTTGTTGCCAACATTGCGCAGGGCCAGCTCGCGGGCGCGGGCCTGGTCGGCGCGGGCCGATACCAGTTGCGCCTTGATCGAATCCAGCTTGAGCTGGAAAGGCCTGGGGTCGATGCGGAACAGCACGGCGCCCTTCTCGAGCATCTCGTTGCCCTTCACCGGTACCTCGATCACCTGGCCGGTCACCACAGGGATGACCGGCGTGGTCACGAAATAGGTGCGAGCCACCTCGGAATACGGGTGGTTGTAGTTCATGGTGAAGATCAGCGCGCCGATCAGCACTACGCCGCCAAGCACGGCGGTAGGCACTGTCCACTTGTTCAGCGGGATGCGGAAGATCTTGAAGATGGCGATGCAGATCGCGGTGTAAGTCAGGATCAGCAACAGGTCCATGGCTCAGCCCTCCCCGCCGGGTCGTGACGGCGTGGCTGCTGGCGGAACTGGCGGCGGTTCGGCAATGACAGCGGGAGCGCGCCCTTCGAGTACCTCGAGCCGCTGGCGCAACTCGGCCAGTTGCCCTTCGAGATATTCCGCCTCGGCCTGTGGCGTCCTGCCGTGGTGGAAGCCCCAGCCACGGTCCTTGCGGTACAACATGGCCCAGATCCACAGGAACGGCCAGAGGGCGTGCAGGGTAAACAGGCTGACCCAGCCCGCCGCATGTATCGCGTCCTGATGCGGATGGTCGCGGTGAACGGCAATCTCGTAGGGAATGTCGTGCAGTACGATGATCCCGTAGAACAACACCACGGCGGCGAAGATCAGTATTCCCAGGGCAACGTAATCGAGCATCCCACACTCCTTGATCCCGGGCCCAATGCCTGGGAAGTCCGGATGAGTATGGCTTAGCCCCGGCGATCTGCACGATAGTGCTCAGGCCCGTGTGGCGGAGTTTAGAGCAATCGCCAGGCCGCCCTGGGCGCTGGGTTGCAACAGCTCCCATTCGTCAGGCCAGCCATCCAGCTGCCGGGATTTCGCGTTCACTTATCAAGGGGATCGCCGGGAGAAACGACATGCGAAAGTCCACCCTCCTGCTGCTGATCGGTGCGCTGGCCGTGCTGCTCGGCGGCTCGTCCTGCGGCGGTCACAACGACCGCCATGACGCCCCACCCAGACCGCCCATGGACGATGGGGAGATGGGCTACCAGCGGATTCCGCAGCAGCAGATCCAGCCCCAGGGGCAGTCGATTGCGCAACGCTGAAGCAGTCCGAACGCCGGCGTTGGCGCAAGCCAGGGTCCGCTCTTGCGAGAAGCCTCTGCGCCTGGCCCGGCTATCACCCCAGCCCTCGCCCTCATGGCGAGTGGGCCGTTCGGTGCAGGATGAAACCTTTGCCTCAGTCTGCTCGGACTGCCCCACTCACTGATTAGCGGGGCGCGCAGCCAGGGCCAGGGTAAGGGCATGCACGGGCAGCAATTTCCCAGAAGAAGACAGTGGCACCTACGCGGGCGTGGGCGTCATCAGGATCACCCGCGCCACCACCAACGCCAGCAACCCGACCACGGCGAAAGCGATGATGGTCGCCACGCCGCCGTCCTGCTGCAGAAAATCGGTCAACGCCGCAAGGGCTGCGGCCAGGAACAGCAACACCAGGCCAAACCACTGCATCCGCAGGGCGCGCAGGCGCCACGACCCAGGATGCTGGCTCAGGACGGTCTTCTGGTTGCCCATGGCGGCATCTCCATGAGGGGTGTCACACCACGCTAACAGGCAATCCGCCCCATGACGCGGGAACTGACGAAACGTACAAGGGAAGCCCGTACGGCGGCGCCATCGAATTGAAACCTTCATCCCCTGTCGCTGCCGAATGCTCATCGAAACGGCCGGGCCAGCAGGCCAGAGCGTTTCGCCATTGATACAGGTCCCCATGCTTGGCGTGGAACTGTCTATCCTTCATCGGGCTGTTACGAAACAGGGAAGGCCTGAATGCCTAAGAAGCTGGTGCTGGTGGCGCTCGTGGCGCTGCTGCTGGGGGGCGGAGTGTGGTGGTACCTGCACTCGCGCGCGAGTGACGACAAACGCCTGGTGCTCTACGGCAACGTGGACATCCGCCAGGTGTCGCTGGCCTTCACCGGCAGCGAGCGCATCGCGAAGATGAATGTCGAGGAAGGCGACCCGGTGAAAGCCGGCGACGTGCTGGCCAGCCTCGATACCCGCACCCTGCGCCTGCAGATCGACAAGGCCCAGGCGCAGATCGCCGCCCAGGAACAGAACCTGCTGCGTCTGAAGAACGGCTCGCGCCCCGAGGACATCGACCGCGCCAAGGCCCAGGACAAGGCCGCCCGCGCCCAGCTCGACCTCGCCAACACACAGTTGCGCCGCCTGCAGAATATCCGCGCCAGCAGCCCGGGCGGCCGTGCCGTGAGCCAGCAGGACATCGACAGCGCCACCTCGCAGCAGAAGGTCGCCCAGGCCGAGCTGGAAGACCGCCAGAAGTCCCTGCGCCTGGCGCAGATCGGTCCGCGCGCGGAAGACATCGCCCAGGCCGAAGCCCAGCTCGCCGCCGCCCGCGCCGATGTGGCGCTGCTGCAGCACAACCTCGACGAGGCCGACCTCAAGGCGCCGCAGAACGCCACCGTACGTTCGCGCCTGCTGGAGCCCGGCGACCTGGCCTCGCCGCAACGCCCGGTGTACTCCCTGGCGCTGACCGATCCGAAATGGATCCGGGCCTATGTCAGCGAAACCAACCTGGGCCGCATCAAGCCGGGGCTCAAGGCACAGGTGTTCACCGACAGCCATCCGGACCAGGCCATCGACGGCCACGTCGGCTTCATCTCCTCGGTGGCCGAGTTCACTCCAAAATCCGTGCAGACCGAAGAACTACGCACCAGCCTTGTCTACGAAGTCCGTGTGCTGGTGGCCGATCCGGACAATCGCCTGCGCCTGGGTATGCCGGCCACGGTGCGCTTCGCCGACGAGCAACGCTGATGACCACGACTCCGGCAGGCCGCGAAGAAGGCCCGGTCATCCGCGCCGAGGGCCTGGCCAAGCACTTCCTGGTGAAGAAGTCGGGCAAGGCCGTGCAGGCACTCAAGGACATCAGCCTGGACATCCCGCGCGGCCAGCTCACCGCACTGGTCGGTCCGGACGGCGCCGGCAAGACCACCTTCCTGCGTCTGGTTGCGGGGCTGCTGCAAGCCGATTCCGGCACCCTGACCGTGCTGGACCTGGACGTCCACGCCCACCCGCAGCAGGTTCAGGACCGCATCAGCTACATGCCGCAGCGCTTCGGCCTCTATGAAGACCTGAGCGTGCAGGAGAACCTCGACCTCTACGCCGACCTCCACGGCGTGCCGCACAAGGCGCGCCAGGAACGCTACCAGCGCCTGCTGGAGATGACCGATCTGGCCCGCTTCACCGACCGCCCGGCGGGCAAGCTCTCCGGCGGCATGAAACAGAAGCTCGGGCTGGCCTGCACCCTGGTGCGCTCACCGGACCTGCTGCTGCTCGACGAGCCTACCGTTGGCGTCGACCCGCTGTCGCGCCGTGAGCTGTGGGAAATCATCCAGCAACTGATCGAACAGGAACAACTCAGCGTGCTGGTCTCCACCTCCTACATGGACGAGGCCGAGCGCTGCGCCGAAGTCTTCCTGCTGCACCAGGGCCAACTGATGGCCAAGGGCGACCCGGCATCGATCCGCGAGCACGCCGACAACCTCTGCTTCATCGCCACCCCGCCCCCGGACGAACCTGCGCGCACCTTGCAGGCGCGGCTGCTGGACGACCACCAGAACATCGTCGATGCCGTGCCGCAATCGGGCGAAGTGCGCTTCATCCGCCAGCCCGACGCGGATCAGGGCAAGCTCGACCAGCTACTCGATGGAGCCCCGGTACACCAGGTGGACGCGCGCCTGGAAGACGGTTTCATGTTCCTGCTGCGCGCCCGCAGCGATGCCGAGAAAGTCGACATGGAATCGCTCAAGGCCGGCACCCGTCGCCACGGAGAGGGCCACGCCGACAGCGACGAAACGGTGATCGAAGTGAAGGACCTGGTGCGCAAGTTCGGCGACTTCACCGCCGTGGCCAGCACCAGCTTCAGCGTGCACCGCGGGGAAATCTTCGGTCTGCTCGGCCCCAACGGCGCCGGCAAGACCACCACCTTCCGCATGCTTTGCGGGCTGCTGCCGGCCACCAGCGGCACGCTGCAGGTGGCCGGCGTCAATCTGCGCCACGCGCGGGCCCAGGCGCGGCGCAAGGTCGGCTACGTGTCGCAGAAGTTTTCCCTGTACGGCAACCTTTCGGTGGCGGAGAACCTGCGCTTCTTCGGCGGCGCCTATGGCCTGGGCGGCAGGCAGCTGAAGCAGCGGATGGCCGAGGTTTCCCGCCAATTCGACCTCGCCGGGCAGGAGGATTCGCCCAGCGGCCAGCTGCCCGGCGGCTTCAAGCAGCGCCTGGCGATGGCGGTGGGCCTGCTTCACGAACCGGAAATCCTCTTCCTCGACGAACCCACCAGCGGCGCCGACCCCCTCGCCCGCCGCGGCTTCTGGCAGCGCATCACGGCGCTGGCGGCGTCCGGCACCACCATCATCATCACCACGCACTTCATGGAAGAGGCCGAGTACTGCGACCGCATCGTCATCCAGGACGCCGGCAAGCTGCTGGCCATGGGTACGCCGCGGGAAGTGCGCGAACAGGCCGGCGGCAAGGGCAGCACGCTGAACATGGAGCAGGCCTTTATCGAAATTGTGGAGACCAACCGCCAGCACGCCAAGGCAGGCACGGCATGAGCGCCGGCGGCTTCTGGCGGCGCCTGGCCTCGCTGACCCGCAAGGAAGTGCGGCAACTGGTGCGCGACCGCAGCAACCTGCTGATCGGCATCGGCCTGCCCATCGCGCTGATCCTGATCTTCGGCTACGGCCTGTCGCTGGACGTGAAACGCGCCATCGTCGCCATCGTCCTCGACGATCCCTCCCCCGTGGCCCGCGATGTGGCCGCCGGGATCAGCCGCACCGAATACCTGGAGCCGCACCTGGTGCGTTCGTTCGCCGAAGGCGAGAAGCTGATGCGAGCCCGCGAGGTCGACGCGGTGGTGCAGTTCCCTTCCGATTTCACTCGCAATCTCAACGATGGCCATGCGCAGATCCAGGTCCTGGTTCAGGGTTCGGACGCCACCCGCGCCGCCAGTGTCTCCACCTACGTCAGCAGCGCGCTGGCGGGCTACGCCGAGAAGCAGGCCGACCGTGGCGCCGGCTCAGCGAGCCAGGCTGGCGCGGTCACCATCGTCCAGCGCATGTGGTTCAACGCCGCCAACACCAGCACCTGGTACCTGGTGCCGGGGCTGATCGTGCTGATCATGACCCTGGTCGGCGCCTTCCTCACCGCCCTGGTGATGGCCCGCGAATGGGAGCGCGGCACGCTGGAAGCACTGTTCGTCACGCCGGTGCGCCCGGTGGAAATCCTCCTGGCGAAGATCATCCCCTGCTTCGGCATCGGCATGATCGGCCTGGCGCTGTGCCTGCTCGCCGCACGCTTCCTGTTCGACGTGCCGATCTACGGCTCCTTCATCGTGCTGGTGATCTCCTCCATGCTCTACATGCTGGTGGCGCTGGGCATCGGCCTGCTGATCTCGGCGGTGACCAAGAACCAGTTCCTCGCCAGCCAGATCGCCCTGCTCGCCAGCTTCCTGCCGGCGATGATGCTCTCGGGCTTCATCTTCGACCTGCGCAACGTACCGACCGCCATCCGCGTGATCGGCAACCTGTTGCCGGCAACCTACTTCATGGAGCTGGTGAAATCCCTGTTCCTGGCCGGCGACTTCTGGCCGATGATCTTCAAGAACTGCGCCATCCTCGCCGCCTACGCCGTCGCGCTGCTGGGCCTGGCGCGGCTGGTGACGCGCAAGCGGCTGGACTAGAACGTGTTCAAGGTCTCGCCGAGCGCAGCCCAGACAAGGCGGAAACGGGCGAAAAAGCGCAGTTTACGTGCCGTAAATGAGCATTTTGAGCCTGTTTCCAACACAGTATGGGCAAGCGCAGGCAGACATTGAGCAGGTTCTGACGACATGGAATTTCTCTGGCGCATCCTCAACCTCTGGCGCAAGGAACTGCTGGTGATCCTCAAGGACCCGGCCAACCGCATCGTGCTGGTGGCGCCGGTGCTGATGCAGAGCGTGCTGTTCGGCTACGCCGTGACCTTCGACCTCAACGACGCCCCCTACGCCATCCTCGACCTCAGCCACAGCGAATCCTCCACCCGCCTCGCCTCGCGCCTGGACGGCAGCGGCATCTTCCACCGGGTGGCGACCCTGACCCGCGTCGAGGAAATCCAGACGGTGATCGACGAGCAGAAGGCGCTGCTGGTGATCCACATCCCGTCGGACTTCCAGACCCGCCTGACCCAGGGCGACCCGGCGCCGATACAGGTCATCCTCGACGGCCGCAACTCCAACACCGCCGGCTCCGCCGCTGCCGGGCTCGCCGTGGTGGTGGACCAGTTCAACCGCGAACAGGGCCTGGCCTCGGCGCCCATCAGCGTGGTCAGCCGCTCCTGGTACAACCCCAACCTGGAAACCCGCTGGCCGCTGATCCCCGCGCTGATCGCCACCCTGAGCATGATGCAGACGTTGATGCTCACCGCACTCTCGGTCGCCCGCGAACGCGAACAGGGCACCTTCGACCAGTTGCTGGTGACACCCTACACGCCGCTGGAAATCATGTTCGGCAAGGCCATCCCACCGCTACTCATCGGCCTGGTGCAGGCCACGCTGGTGCTGCTGATGGCGCTGTTCTGGTTCCGAATACCCATGGCCGGCTCGCTGATCAACCTCTATGGCGGGCTGACGGTCTTCACCATCGCCTGCGTCGGGCTGGGCATGTCGATCAGCGCCGTGTCGCTGAACATGCAGCAGGCGATGCTCTACACCTTCGTGCTGATCATGCCGCTGACGCTGCTGTCCGGCCTCGCCACGCCGGTGCGCAACATGCCCGAGTTCCTGCAGATCGTGACCTACGCCAACCCGCTGCGCTTCGGCATCGACCTGATCCAGCGGGTGTACCTCGAAGGCGCGACCCTGGCCGACGTGGGGCTCAACCTGATCCCCATGCTGGTGGTTGCTGCGGTCACCTTGCCACTCGCCTCGTGGCTGTTCCGCCACCGGCTTGCGTGAGAGAAAGAAGATGAAGCGCAACCTCACTCCCGCTGCAATTGTCGTTATCACCCTTGGTGGATGCGCCGTCGGCCCCGACTACGAAGCGCCGAAAACCCAGGCACCGGCGAGCTGGCAGGCCGCCCACGCCGGCGCCGGACAACTGCACCCGGTGGAGGGCAGTACCCGGCTCAGCGAGGACTGGTGGACCCTGTTCAGCGACCCGGTGCTGAACAACCTGCAACGCCGCGCCGACAAGGCCAGCCCGGACCTCAAGACTGCCGTGCTGCGCTTCGCCCAGAGCCGCCTGCAGCGGCAGATGGTGGCGGCCCAGCGCGGCGTCGACGTCAACGCTTCGGCCGCTGTGAATCGCCAGCGCCTGAGCGAGAACGGCTCCAACGCGCTGATGATCCAGCGCATCGCACCGACCGGTGACAGCGGCCAGATCGCCAAGGTCCTGGCCGAACCCTTCACGCTCTACCAGGCCGGCTTCGACGCTTCGTGGGAGCCCGACCTGTGGGGTCGCATCCGTCGCTCCATCGAGGCCGCCGATGCCAGTGTCGATGCACAGCAGGCGATGTTGGAGGAAACCCGCCTGGGCATTTCGGCGGAACTGGCCCGCAGCTACTTCGAGCTGCGCGGCGTGCAGCAACAGATCGCCGTGGCGCAGCAGGACATCGCCGCCACCGAGGAATCCATGCAGCTGATCCAGGTGCGGGCTGATGGCGGGCTGGTGGATGATTTCGACGTCGAACGCCAGCGCGGCCAGCTCGCCGAGCTGCGTTCCAGCCTGCCGCCACTGCAGGCCAGCGAGAGCGCGGCGATCAACCAGATCGGCGTACTGATCGGCGCCGAGCCGGGCAGCCTGCGCGAGGACCTGAAACCCGTCGCGCAGACTGCGCCGCAGGCACCGGACCTGAGCCTCGGCCTGCCCTCGGAAGTGGCGCGCCGGCGCCCGGATATCCGCGCCGCTGAAGCCCAACTGCACGCCGCCACCGCCAACATCGGCGTGGCCGTGGCCGACCTCTATCCGACCATCCGCCTGGGCGCACATTTCGGCTACGAGTCGGTGGAAGACAGCAAATTCGGCGATTGGGGAAGCCGGACCTGGACGGTCGGCCCGAGCCTCTCTCTGCCGATCTTCGACAACGGCCGGCGTCGCTCGCAGATCAATCTGCGCAAGCTGGAACAGCAGGAAGCCGCCGTGTCCTACCAGCAGACCGTGCTCAAGGCCTGGCAGGAAGTCGACGACGCGCTGAGCCACTACGGCGCCGAACGCCAGCGCAACCAGCGCTTGCAGGAAAAACTGCGCAGCAGCGATATCGCCTATGGGATGGCCAAGGCGCGCTATGCCGGCGGCATGACCGACTTCCTGGTGGAACTGGACGCCCAGCGCGCCTACCTGCAATCACGCCGCAACGTGGTGGACAGCGACACCCAGCTGCGCCTGACGCTGATTGCCCTGTGCAAGGCACTGGGCGGCGGCACGCCGACGCCCGAGGCCAGCGCCAGCCGCTGAGGTCAGTTCTTCTGTGCGGTGACCTTGCCGTCGCGCAGGTCCTTGGCGACCCGCCGCTGCATCTCGTAGGCCGGAGCCTCCACGGCGTCGAAATCGTCCGTGTAACGCGTGGCGAAGCCCTGCACACCCCATTCCTGATACTGCTTCACGTGCCACAGCTCGTGGGCCCAGAGAGCGACGTCCTTCTGCGCGTCCTCTTCGCTGCGGAAGACGATCACGTCCACCAGGGTGACAGCCTCGGTGTCGGGGTTCTGCATGATCGCCTGGCCGGCGTTCAGGTCGTCCAGTGCGCCAATGGAATAACGCGCAGCCATCAGCACGTCATCGGCGAAGTAGGGCTGCAACTGAGCACGGATTTCCAGCGGCATCGGTTCGGTGCCGCCCTGCACAGCCTGATCGCGGGACTGCTGGAGCCACACGCCCAGCGCCTGGGCCGCCACCTTGCGGGTGTCGGTGAGTACTGGGCCGAGCACGGCGCCGAGGTCTGGCAGGCACATACAGGTATCCAGGCAGACCTGGCGCTGCCCTGACGGGCAAGTCACCGCCAGGGCATCGACGGAAACGGCCAATCCGGCAAGCAGCGCCAGGGCGCGCAGGATGCGGGTTGGGCAAAGGGATGACATGAATGGCTCCGCTACAACGTGGAGGAAGGCATGGCCTTTTGGACCACAGGCCGGCGCGATCATGCCATGCCGCCGGCAAAAAAAGAGGGCTGGCGCGACCGGTGAGACTTCTGCTAGCTTCTGCCCCATGAATGCCGCCAACCGTACCTTCCAGCAGATTATTACCACCATCGCTCCGATGGTGGGTTAGCGCATTCCGCAAACAACCAAACCCGCCTCCCGGCGGGTTTTTTAATGCCCGCCGTCCGAGGCTCCGATCAAGGAGACACCGATGGACCAGGCATTCCCCCCACCACAGCACCCGCTGCAAGCGCTCATCCAGGCCGCCGACGAAGCCATCGGCCGCGAGGACTTCGACGCGCTGATCGACTTCTACACCGACGACGCCCTGCTGGTGGTCAAGCCCGGCCTGTTCGCACGCGGCAAGGGGCAGATCCGCCAGGCCTTCGTCGCCATCGCCGAGCACTTCGGGCACAACCTGCGGGTGCGCCAGGGGCGCCTGGAAATCCTCGAGACCGGCGACACCGCCCTGGTCGTGGCGCAGACCCTGCTCGACACCAGCCACGGCAAACTGACCCGCCGCGCCACCTACGTCTTTCGCCGCGAGGCCGACGGCGCCTGGCGCTGCGCCGTGGACAACTCCTACGGCACCGACCTGCTGGAGGCCACGACATGAATACCGGCACATTGCACCTGCTGTGCGGCAAGGCGGCGTCGGGCAAGTCCTGCCTGGCGCGGGAGCTGGCCCAGGCGCCGGGCACCGTGATGCTGGCCGAGGAACAGTGGCTGGCCGAACTGTTCCCCTGGGGCATCAGCAGCCCCGACGACTACCAGCTCTACGCCCGCCGTGTACGCAAGGTGATGGGGCCGCACGTGGTCGGCCTGCTGCGCGCCGGCACCAGCGTAGTGCTGGATATTCCCGCCAATACCCTGGCCGACCGCCGCTGGCTGATCGACCTCGCGCAACAGGCCGGCGCGGCGCATTGCCTGCACTTCCTCGACATCGACCCGGCCACCTGCCGCAGCCGCCTGCTGGCGCGCCATGCCATCGCCCCGCTGGCGGCCCCGCTGGACCCGGCCGGCTACGAGGCGCTCAACCGCTACTTCGTCGCCCCGCGCCCGGAGGAAAAACTGCGGGTGCAGCGCCATGGCGGCTGAGCGCGTAGAATCGCCGCCCCGATCCGCCGAATCAGCCTGTGTAGAAAGACCCGAAGCATGAACACCGACGCCATCGCTACCCTGCGCGAGCAACTGCTTGCGGCCCTGAACCCCGCCCCCGCGGAGACCCGCCGCCTGTTCCACGGCCGCGGTCGGCGCTGGCCGGGGCTGGAGCAGTTGACCGCCGACTGGCTGGAAGGCGTGCTGCTGGTTTCGCTGTTCCGCGAACCTGCCGAAGGCGAGCTGGCGGCACTCAGGACGATGCTGGTCGAACTGGCGCAAAGCGAAACCTGGCGCGCCACCGGCGCCCGCAGCCTGATGCTGCAGCACCGCTACACCCTGGAAAGCACCATGGAAGTGCTTCATGGCGAAGCCTTCGACGGCTGGCAGATCAGCGAACACGGCCTGCGCTACCAGCTGGACCTGGGCCGCAAGCAGAACAACGGCCTGTTCCTCGACATGCGCTACGGTCGCCAGTGGGTACAGGCCAACGCCAGCGGCCTGCGCGTACTCAACCTGTTCGCCTACACCTGCGGCTTCTCCGTGGCGGCCATCGCCGGCGGCGCGCAGAAGGTGGTCAACCTCGACATGGCCCGCGCCGCGCTCAGCCGTGGCCGCGACAACCACCGTCTGAACGGCCACGATCTGTCCAGGGTGAGCTTCCTCGACCACGACCTGTTCAAGTCCTGGGGCAAGGTGAAGAAGTCCGGCCCCTACGACCTGATCATCATCGACCCGCCGAGCTTCCAGAAAGGCAGCTTCGTCCTCGACAAGGACTACGCCCGCGTCCTGCGCCGCCTGCCGGAACTGCTGGACGGCAGCGGTACCGTACTGGCCTGCGTGAACGACCCGGCCGTTGGCGTCGACTTCCTGCTCCAGGGCATGGCCACCGAGGCGCCGCAACTACGTTTCATCGAGCGCCTGGAGAACCCGCCGGAATTCGCCGACATCGAGGAAGACAGCGGATTGAAGGCACTGGTATTTCGTCTCGATTGATCCGTAGGGCGCATAACGCCAACGGCGTTATCCGCCGTTTCATCGCTCCGGGGCACCTGAACGGCGGATAACCGTGAACGGTTATTCGCCCTACGCATGCCATACCTCCCGATGAAAGGCCGCACTACCCCTTGCGGCCAAGCCTTCACCACGCCATCCTTGGCACTGTATGTAAAACCAGTGCCCGCCGATGTCTGCGCCGCTCGACCCCAGCCTCTATTACCTGACCAACTTCCACCGCGCCCTCGACTGGATCGACGAGCGCTACGCCGACCTGCTCGACGCCGAGGAAGCCCGGTTCATCGCGGACTTCCGCGCGCTGCCGCTGCCCTCGCGGGCGCTGCTGGTACGCCTGGTCATGCGCAAGGGGCCGCACTTTCGCGCCAGCAAACTGAGCTATGCCGAGATCGGCGATATCCCCGAGGCCGCCGCGCCGCTGCTGGAGCTGGGCTGGCTGAGCGACGACTACCCGCTGGCACTGGACGAACTGCTGCCGTTGCTGCTCAAGGACGAACTGCTCGCGCGCTTCCGCGACGACCTGCCGCGCGGCTCGCTGAAGAAGGCCGAGTTGTACGAGTACCTGCACGCCTATCACGAGCAGGTGCAGCCATTCGACAGCTGGTACCCGGACCTCGACCGCCTCTATACCCTCATGGCGACGCCGCTTTGCGACCGTCTGCGCCTGCTGTTCTTCGGCAACCTGCAGCAGGACTGGTCCGAATTCGTCCTCGCCGACCTCGGCATCTTCCGCTACGAAACCGTCCCCTTCACCCCCGATTCCCGCGCCTTCCGCCGCCGCGATGAACTGGAGGCCTACATCCACCTGTGGAATGGCGCCGTCCGCTTCGACGCCGGCGAATCCATCGCCGAGCTGCTGGTCGAACTGGGCGAGTTCCGCAGCGACAACGCCTACCTGCAAGCCCGCCACGCCCGCCTGTTGTACCGCATGGCCTATCAGCTGGAGCGTGAAGGCGAGCTGGACGCCGCCCTCGCGCTCTATCGGCAAACTTCCGCAGGTGGCTCGCGGCAGCGGCAGATCCGCGTGCTGGAACGCCTGCAGCGCTTCGAGGATGCGCATGCCCTGGCCCAGGCCGCACTGACCGCGCCGGAAAGCGACGGCGAGCTGCAGCTTGTGGAGCGCGCGCTGACGCGACTGGTCCGCCAACTCGGGCTGCCGAAGGAAAAGGCGGCCAAGCCCGTACCACCGTTGCGTATCGACCTGGAACTGCCGCGCCCCGACGTCAACGTCGAATTCGCCGTGCAATCCGTGCTCCACGAGGAAGAGGCGCCAGTGCACTACGTGGAGAACGCGCTGGTCTGCAGCCTGTTCGGCCTGCTCTGCTGGGACGTGATCTTCGCCCCGCTGCCCGGCGCCTTCTTCCACCCCTTCCAGGCCGGGCCCAGCGATCTGTATCGCGGCGATTTCGTCAGCCGCCGCGCCGAAGCCTTCGCCGCGCGCCTGGCACTGCTGGACAGCGACGCCTATCTGGCTGCGATCCGTGAGACTTACGCCGCCAAGCACGGCATCCTCTCGCCCTTCGTGCACTGGGAGCTGCTCGACGAGAGTCTGCTGACACAGGCCCTGCACTGCCTGCCGGCGGCGCACCTGAAGCTGTGGTTCGCGCGCCTGCTGGCCGACCCGAAGGCCAACCGCGCCGGCATGCCCGACCTGATCCAGTTCTGGCCCGGCGAGGCGCGCTACCGGATGATCGAAGTGAAAGGCCCCGGCGACCGCCTGCAGGATAATCAGAAGCGCTGGCTGGCCTTCTGCGCCGAGCACGGCATGCCAGTGGAAGTCTGCTACGTGCGCTGGCAGGGTGAGGCGGACGAAAGCCAATGAGCTACGCCGTCGCCGTGCGCGCGCTGTGCGAATTCACCGCCAAGGAAGGTGACCTCGACCTGCGTTTCACCCCCGCGCCCACCGCTCAGGAAGGCATGGCCGGGCACGCCACGGTGGTCTCGCGCCGGGGCCTTGGCTATATCGCCGAGTTGCCGCTGCGCGGGGAGTATCCGGGGCTGGTGGTCAGCGGCCGCGCCGATGGCTACGACCCCGACGCCAACCTGCTGGAAGAGATCAAGACCCACCGCGGCGACGTCGCGCGCATCCCGCAGAACCACCGGCTGCTGCACTGGGCACAGGTGAAGGTGTACGGCTGGCTGCTGTGCCAGACGCTGGAGACCGACGCCATCGATCTCGCCGTCGTCTACTTCAACGTCATCACCCAGAAGGAAACGGTATTCCGCGAGCGCTTCGTCGCCGATGACCTGCGCACCTTCTTCGAGCTGCAATGCAGCCGCTTCGTGAAATGGGCCGAGCAGGAAAGCGCCCACCGCATCGAACGCGACCAAGGCCTGGAGGCGCTGCGCTTCCCCTACGCGGACTTCCGCCAGGGCCAGCGCATGCTCGCCGAATCGGTCTACCGCGCCGCCCGCGACGGCCAGACGCTGATGGCCCAGGCCACCACGGGCATCGGCAAGACCCTCGGCACGCTGTTCCCGCAGCTCAAGGCGTTCCCCGGGCAGAAGCTGGACCGGCTGTTCTTCCTCACCGCCAAGACTCCCGGCCGGCGCCTGGCCCTCGACGCCCTGGCGACGCTGCGCCAGCAGGACGCCGCGCAGCCGCTGCGGGTGCTGGAGCACGTCGCCCGCGACAAGGCCTGCGAGCACCCGGACAAATCCTGCCATGGCGACTCCTGCCCCTTGGCCAAGGGTTTCTACGACCGTCTGCCCGCCGCCCGCGAGGCCGCGCTCAAGCATCGCTGGCTGACCCAGGAAGCACTGCGCGACGTGGCGCTGCAGCACCAGGTCTGCCCCTACTACCTGAGCCAGGAACTGTGCCGCTGGGCCGACGTGGTGGTGGGCGACTACAACTACTATTTCGACATGAGTGCCCTGCTCTACGGCCTTACCGTGCTCAACGAGTGGAAGGTCACCCTGCTGGTGGACGAGGCGCACAACCTCATCGAGCGCGGCCGCGGCATGTACAGCGCCGAGCTGGACCAGTCCGAGTTCAACGCCCTGCGCAAGGTCGCCCCGGCCGGGCTGAAAGGCGTGCTGGAGCGCGTCGGCCGCCACTGGAACCAGATGCACCGCGACCAGGAGGTCGACTACCAGATCTACCCGACGGTGCCGGACCTGTTCATCGCCGCGCTGCAGAAAGCCGTCAGCGCCATCACCGACCACCTCACCGACCAGCCCACCGGCAACGAGGCCGAACTGCTGCGCTTCTACCTCGACGCCATGCTGTTCTGCCGGCTGGCCGAAGCCTACGGACCGCACTCGCTGTTCGACATCACCCGCCACGACGGCAGCGGCCAGCGCACGCTCTCCACCCTGTGCCTGCGCAACGTGGTGCCGGCGCCCTTCCTCGAACCGCGCTTCGAGGCGGCCCACAGCACCACGCTGTTCTCCGCCACGCTGAACCCGGCCAATTACTACGCCGACCTGCTCGGCCTGCCGGAAGACACCACCTGGCGCGAAGTGGAATCGCCCTTCCGCGCCGAGCAACTGGAAGTCCATGCGCTGAGCAACCTGTCCACCCGCTACCAGCACCGCGAGGCCAGCCTGTCGCCGATCAGCACGTTGATGGCCCGGCAGTTCCGCACGCGCCCCGGCAACTACCTGGCCTTCTTCAGCAGCTACGCCTACCTGCAGCAGGCGCTGGAACGCTTCGCCGCCGAGCACCCGGATATTCCGCGCTGGGTGCAGTCGCGCAGCATGAACGAGCTCGAGCGCCAGGCCTTCCTCGACCGCTTCACCACGCACTCGCAGGGCATCGGCTTCGCCGTGCTCGGCGGCGCCTTCGGCGAGGGCATCGACCTGCCGGGCGAGCGCCTGATCGGCGCCTTCATCGCCACGCTGGGCCTGCCGCAGGTGAACGAGGTCAACGAGGAAATCAAGCAACGCATGCAGGCGATGTTCGGCGACGGCTACGACTACACCTACCTGTTCCCCGGCCTGCAGAAGGTCGTCCAGGCGGCCGGACGGGTGATCCGCACGCCCACGGATTCGGGGGTGATCTACCTGCTCGATGACCGTTTCAACCAGCCGGCGGTGCGGCGCCTGCTGCCGGGGTGGTGGAAGCCGGAGCGGCTGAGGTTCGTTGCCGATCCGCCGCGCTCGAAAACGCCGCAAGGTTTTTTGCTGCTTTGACCCTGCACTGTTCTCCCTAGACGGTCCTTATCCGCGAAGGCCGTCGCGGCGGATATGGCAGCCACAGAGATCTTCTTCAGTACATCGCCTGTCGACCATCCGCGGAGAAGCTCCGCTCCAACGCGAGCAGAAACGCTGGAGCCGGCCCTTCGAAGAGATCCGGCGCGTCCGAACAACCATCGGACCAACCGCCATTGACGGCATCTCCCCACTCGATAAACTGTATATCCATACAGTTATTTTCGAGCCATCCCATGCACTATCCATACCATCTTCTTCCCTGGCACTCCTGCCAGGCGCATGACCGTCGCCGTTCGCCGGTCGAGAGTGCATGATGGGCAGCGTGGTTGCGCTCGACACCCTGTTCCACCGGCGGCAGGTCTGGAAAGGTCAGCCCCAGGGGCTGCCGCCCAGCCAGCAACCCACCGGCCACGCCGCGCTGGATCAGGCCCTGCCCACCGGTGGCTGGCCGGAAGCCGCCCTCAGCGAAATCCTTCTGGCAGCAGAAGGCGTCGGCGAACTGCAACTGATCTGGCCGACCCTGGCACGACTCAGCGCAGCCGGCGAACGTATCGTGCTGGTCGCACCGCCCCACATCCCCTACCCGGCCGCCTGGCAGGCGGCTGGCGTGGAGCTAGATCAGATGAGTATCGTCCGCGCCGCTGGCCGTGACGCTCTCTGGGCTGCCGAACAGTGCCTGCGCTCGGGCAGTTGTGGTGCCGTGCTGTGCTGGCCGCAACAGGCCGACGACCGTGCCCTGCGTCGCCTGCAGGTGGCTGCCGAAACCGGGCAGACGCTGGCCATCGCCTACCGCTCGCAGCGTGAAGGGTTCAATCCCTCGCCCGCCGCCCTGCGCCTGGCACTGGACGCCAACCCGGCGCAATTGCGCGTGCTCAAGTGCCGTGGCGGCCTGGCGCCGACGCGGCCCATCCCGTTGCCCTGGCACTGAGGCCGTCATGCTCTGGGCCTGCATTCTCCTGCCACAGCTGGCAATGGACGGCGCGCTCCGTGGCCGTCCCGAGCCGGACGCCGCCCTGGCACTGCTCACCGGACCAGCGCAACGCCGCGTGTTGCAAGCGGTGAACCCGGCGGCACGGGCGCTGGGGCTCAAGCCCGGCCAGTCGCTCACCGCCGCCCAGGCCCTGAGCCGCGATTTCGAAACCGCCGAGTACGACCTGCGCGAAGTGCAGCGCTGGCAGGACCTTCTGGCCGCCTGGGCCTATGGTTTCAGCTCGCAGGTCAGCCAGCACTACCCGCGTGCGCTGCTGATGGAAGTGCAGTCCAGCCTGCAACTGTTCGGCCCCTGGCCACGCTTCGAGGCGCGCCTGCGCGAAGAGTTGAACGCCCTGGGTTTTCGCCACCGCATCACCGCTGCGCCCAATCCGGCCGCCGCGCGCATCCTCGCCAATGGCCACGATGGGCTGGCCATCCACGATAACGAGCAACTGCGTCAGTACCTGGGCAGGATGCCACTGGACCGCCTCGGCCTGGAGCGCAACGCCGCCACCTCGCTGAACCGCATGGGCCTGCGCAGCCTGCAGCAACTGCTTGCCCTGCCACGCGAGAGCCTGGCCCGGCGCTTCCCGCCGCAGGTACTGCGCCAGGTCGACACCCTGCTCGGCCAGCGCCCGCTGGCCCTGGAGTTCCACCGGCCACCGGACAGCTTCGAGTCGCGCATCGAGCTGAACTTCGACGTGGAATCCACCCAGGCCCTGCTCTTCCCGCTGCACCGCCTGACCGGCGACCTGGGCGCCTTCCTCGCCGGGCGCGACAGCGGCGTGCAGCGCTTCGTCCTGCACCTGGAGCACCACGACGGCCCGGACACCCAGATGCCGGTGGGCCTGCTCAGCGCCGAGCGCGAGGCGGCGATGCTCTTCGAGCTGAGCCGGGGCCGCCTGGAACAACTGCAACTGCGCGCCCCGGTACACAGCGTGCGGCTCATCGCCGACGACTTGCCGCCCTTCGTGCCGCAACACCGCGAGCTGTTCGACGACCGTCCGCAGCAATCCCAACCCTGGGAACAGCTGCGTGAACGCCTGCGCGCTCGATTGGGCGACGACGCCGTGCACGGCCTCGGCGCCTGCGCCGAACACCGCCCGGAGCGCGCCTGGCAGGGCAACTCCACACCGCGTCTGTCCATTACCGAGGTCCCGCGCCCCGGCTGGCTGCTGGCAGAACCGCAACCGCTGCGCGAATTCGCCCCCACCCTGCTGGCCGGCCCGGAGCGCATCGAGTCCGGCTGGTGGGACGGCGAGGACATCCGCCGCGACTACTACCAGGTACGCACCCGCAGCGGGCAGCGCGCCTGGGTGTTCCGCCCGGTGGGCGACGACGGCCCGTTGCTGCTGCACGGCTGGTTCGCATGAGCGCGCCGGTCGAAGGCATCGACTATGCCGAGTTGCACTGCCTGTCCAACTTCAGCTTCCAACGCGGCGCCTCCAGCGCGGCCGAGCTGTTCGAGCGGGCGAAGAAGCTGGGCTACCGCGCCCTGGCGATCACCGACGAATGCAGCCTGGCCGGCATCGTCCGCGCCTGGCAGGCCTCGAAGGAAACCGAGATTCCCCTGATCACCGGCAGCGAACTGAACATCGAGCAGGGCCCGAAACTGGTGCTGCTGGCGGAGAACCTCGCTGGCTACGAAAACCTCTGCCGCCTGCTCACCCACGCCCGGCGCCGCGCCGAGAAAGGCAGCTACCGCCTGGTACGCGCGGACTTCGACGGCAACCTCGACTACCTGCTGGCGATCTGGCTGCCGCGAGACGACCAGGATCAGGACGGCCTGTGGCTGCGCGAAAGCTTCCCCGAGCGCCTGTGGCTGGGCGTCGAGCTGCACAAGGGCCCGGACGACGCCGGCAAGCTGCATCGCCTGCGCGAACAGGCCGCGCGCCTGGCCATCCCCGCCGTGGCCTGCGGCGACGTGCACATGCATATCCGCGGCCGCCGCGCCCTGCAGGACTGCATGACCGCCATCCGCCAGCACCTGCCGGTGCACGAGGCCGGCCAGTATCTCTATCCCAACGGCGAGCGGCATTTGCGGCCGAGGGAGGCGCTGGCGGCGATCTATCCGGACGATTTGCTGGCGGAGACTTTGAAGATTGCCGAGCGTTGCACCTTCGATCTCGGTCAACTGGATTATCAGTACCCGCGCGAGCTGGTGCCCGAAGGTCACACGCCCACCACCTGGCTGCGGGAGAAGACCGAGGAAGGCATCCTGTGCCGCTGGAAAGACGGCGCCGATGCCGCCGTCCGCCAGCGTGTCGAGGATGAACTTGCGCTGATCGCCGAGCTTGAGTACGACAGCTACTTCCTCACGGTCTACGACATCGTCGCCTTTGCCCGCAGCCAGAGCATTCTCTGCCAGGGACGCGGCTCGGCGGCCAACTCGGTGGTCTGCTTCGCCCTTGGCATCACCGAGCTGGACCCGACCCGCGAACACGTACACCTGCTGTTCGAACGCTTCATCTCCCGCGAACGCAATGAGCCGCCGGACATCGACGTCGACTTCGAGCACGACCGCCGCGAGGAAGTCATCCAGTACGTGTTCCGCCGCTACGGCCGCACGCGCGCGGCGCTCACCGCCGTGGCCAGCACCTACCGCGGCGCCGGCGCGGTGCGCGACGTGGCCAAGGCGCTGGGATTGCCGCCGGACCAGGTCGGCGCGCTGGCCGACTGCTGCGGCGCCTGGAGCCGCGAAGCGCCGCCGCCCGAGCGCCTGAGAGAGGCCGGCTTCGACCCGGAAAATCCGATCCTGCGCCGCGTGCTGGCGCTGACCGGCCAGTTGGTCGGCTTCCCCCGGCACCTGTCGCAGCACCCCGGCGGCTTCGTGATCTCCCAGCAGCCGCTGGAAACCCTGGTACCGGTGGAAAACGCCGCCATGCCTGAGCGCACCCTGATCCAGTGGGACAAGGACGACCTCGACGCGGTGGGGCTGCTCAAGGTCGATGTGCTCGCCCTCGGCATGCTCAGCGCCCTGCGCCGCTGCTTCGACCTGATCGAGCGTTATCGCGGGGAACGCTACACCCTCGCTTCGCTGCCCCAGGAGTGCAAAAAGACCTATGAAATGATCAGCCGCGCCGACACCGTGGGCGTGTTCCAGATCGAATCCCGCGCGCAGATGGCCATGCTGCCGCGCCTCAAGCCCGAGACCTTCTACGACCTGGTGATCGAAGTGGCCATCGTCCGCCCCGGCCCGATCCAGGGCGACATGGTGCATCCGTACCTGCGGCGGCGGAACAAGGAAGAGCCGGTCGTCTACCCCTCCGAGGAGCTCAAGCCGGTGTTCGAGCGCACCCTCGGCGTGCCGCTGTTCCAGGAGCAGGTAATGCAACTGGCGATCATCGCCGCCGAGTACACGCCCGGCGAAGCCGATCACCTGCGCCGCTCCATGGCCGCCTGGAAACGCCACGGCGGGCTTGAGCCGCACCGCAAGAAACTGTTCGAACGCATGACCGCCAAGGGCTACAAGCAGGAATACATCGCCCGCATCTTCGAGCAGATCAAGGGTTTCGGCAGCTACGGCTTCCCCGAATCCCACGCCGCCAGCTTCGCCCTGCTCACCTACGCCAGCTGCTGGCTGAAATGCCACGAACCGGCGGCCTTCACCTGCGCCCTCATCAACAGTTGGCCCATGGGTTTCTACAGCCCCGACCAACTGTTGCAGGACGCCCGCCGCCACGGCCTGGATATCCGCCCGGTGGACGTACGCCACAGCCACTGGGACTGCACCCTGGAACCCATCGCCGAACGCCAGCCGGCAATCCGCCTTGGCCTGCGTCTGGTGCGTGGGCTACGCGAGGATGTCGCCAACACCATCGCCCAGGCGCGCGAACTACGTCCCTTCGTCGACGTCGCCGACCTCTGCCTGCGTGCCCATCTGGACCACCGTGCCCGTGAACAGCTGGCCGACGCCGGCGCCCTGCGCGGCCTCGCCGGCCACCGGCACAAGGCGCGCTGGGCGGTTGCCGGGGTCGAGCCGCAACTGCCGCTGTTCGCCGGCCAGGTCACCGAGGAAGCGCCGGTCAGCCTGCCGCTGCCCAGCCGCGGCGAAGACCTGCTGACCGACTACGCGACCCTGGGCACCACCCTCGGCCCGCACCCCATGACCCTGCTGCGCGGCGCCCTCAAGGCCCGTCGCTGCCGCAGCTCGCGGGACCTGCTCAAGCTCGAAGCCGATCGCCCGGTGCGCGTCGCCGGCCTGGTGGTCGGTCGGCAACGGCCGGGGACGGCCAGCGGTGTCACCTTCATCACCCTGGAAGACGAGTTCGGCATGATCAACGTGATCGTCTGGCGCGACCTTGCCGAACAGCAGCGCCGTCCCTTCCTCAGCGCCCGCCTGATGCAGGTGGACGGCACCCTGGAGGCCAAGGACGGCGTGCGCCATGTGATCGCCGGGCGGTTGACGGATTTGAGTAGACTGCTGGAGGGGTTGGATGTGCGGAGTCGGGACTTCCACTAACCGCTTGCATCCTGGCCTCAGCTCAGGCTTGGAACTTTCAAGAGCCGTACTGGAGTTTCTCGAACCAAACGTTCAGCGAAAGAAAAAGATGCATTTACCCGCACCGTGCCGACAAAACGAAACATCATTTTGATATCAGACATCATCCGAATATAGAGAGGCGCCGGTAGGAAAAAGCGGATTGAACAATATCTCCGCCCTCACATCGAGATCGACGGCCGATAATCCAGCTTGGTCTAGGATCACCATCAAGAAGATTAAACGCCGAAGAAATAGCGGCTGCGAAGGGATGTGGTATGAAGTTCTTCGAGAAACTCGATGCGTTCGCGGGCAAGGCCCGTCAGGAAAGTATCTCCAACAAAAACTCCAACACGACAGGCACTCGCTCGGTTCACGCCTTCCTCCGCTCCATCCTGGAGTACGGCATAGACAACCCCGACGAGATCATCTGCGACTACTCCTGCCGGATCGGCGAAAATCGGGTTGAACAGCTCGCCTACGCTATCGTCCTGGATCAGTCCATCCATTGTTTGGTCAAACAGGTCGAGCATGGAACGCGCATGGGTGCATTCCAGCGCAACGCCCTCTCCCGAGCCCACAACGCCTGCGCCGCTAGCCTTTCCATTCTCACGGATGGACAGGTCTATGAATTCTTCGCTGACCTGCTCACCCCCGGGATAATGGACAGAACCCCATTCCTCGTCGTCGATCTGCGAAACATCGATGCACCATCCGTATCCAAGCTCAAGCTCCTGACCAAGTCAGCCTATCGTTCGATTCCCACGACCCAGTCCCCGGAAGAGCTGAACTACATCAAATCGATCAGCCACGAGCTCAAAAGACGGATTACCAAGCCCGATGAAGACTTTATGAAGAACTTCTGTCGAGCCGGCCTGTAGCTCCTTCCGGCGGTTCACACGCGAAGAGCGACAACCAGGCGAATACCCATCGGTGGATTGATTTGAAGGTTGCAGCTTGGCAACCTGCTCTCCTCCACTGCCAGTACGAGTTCCATGATCACCCTCCGCCACATCGAAGTCTTCCGCGCGGTCATGACCACCGGCAGCGTCACCCGCGCAGCAACGTTCCTGCATACCAGCCAGCCCACCGTCAGCCGCGAACTGGCTCGGCTCGAGCAACTGGTCGGCTTCGAGCTGTTCCTGCGCGAGCGCGGGCGGCTGGCGCCGACGGCGCGGGCGTTGATGCTGTTCGAGGAGGTGGAGCGCTCCTTCACCGGACTCGACCGCATCGTCGCCTTCGCCGACAGCCTGGGGCAGTTCGCCGAGGGCAAGTTCTCCATCGGTTGCCTGCCGGCGCTGTCCCAGGCGCTGCTGCCGGAAGCCTGCAAGCGCTTCAGCCGGGAGAACCCGGCCATCAGCCTGGAAGTGGCGGCCCTGGAATCGCCGCACCTGGAGGAAGCCCTCAGCGCCCAGCACCACGATATCGGCCTGATCGAGAACGACGCCGCCCCGCGCGGCACCGAATTGCAGCCGCTGCTGGCGGTGGACGAAGTATGCATCCTTCCAGACGGCCATCCGCTGCTGGCCCGCGAGCGCCTGGAGACGGCGGATTTCGCCGGCCTGCCCTTCGTCAGTCTGGCCACCAGCGACCGCTACCGGCACCTGATCGACGCCGTGTTCCTCGGCGTCGGCGTGCAACGGCAGATGCAGGTGGAAACCCACAGCGCCGTCTCGGTGTGCAGCATGGTCCGCGCCGGTTTGGGCCTGGCCGTGGTCAACCCGATCACCGCGCTGATGTTCCAGGGCCAGGGCATCCAGCTGCGGCCGCTGGCCTTCTCGCTGCCGTTCCAGGTGAGCGTGGCGAAGCCGCTGTATCGCCCTGCTACCCCGCTGCGCGAGCGCTTCGTCGCGGCACTCCAGGCAGAAGCGGGCGTGCTGGTACAGCGCCTGCGCGAAGCCGGTGTGGGCTGCACCCTATATCAAAAATGAATTGATTGAATAACAAGCGGCATTATTCAGCCAATCAAAGGCCCGGTAGACTAGCGCCATCTATATTCGGAGCCCTTTCATGACTTTCCTCGCCCTGCCCCGCGCCGAACAGCTCGCCCTGCAATTCGGCACCCCGCTGTGGATCTACGACGCCGCCACCATCCGCGGTCAGATCGAGCGTCTGAAGAGCTTCGACATCATCCGCTTCGCCCAGAAGGCCTGCTCCAACCTGCACATCTTGCGCCTGATGCGCGAACAGGGCGTGAAGGTCGACGCTGTCTCCCAGGGCGAACTGCTGCGCGCCCTGGCCGCCGGCTATTCGTGCCGCGAGGATGAATCCGAGATCGTCTTCACCGCCGACCTGCTGGACCGCACCACCCTGGAAACCGTGGTCGAGCACGGCATCCCGGTGAACGCCGGCTCCATCGACATGCTCCGCCAGCTGGGCGAAGTCGCTCCCGGCCACCCGGTGTGGCTGCGCATCAACCCCGGTTTCGGTCACGGCCACAGCAACAAGACCAACACTGGCGGCGAGCATTCCAAGCACGGTATCTGGCACAGCGACCTGCGCGCCGCCCTGGACGTGATCCGCGAACGCGGCCTGCGCCTGGTCGGCCTGCACATGCACATCGGCTCGGGCGTGGACTACGGTCACCTGGCCCAGGTCGGCGAAGCCATGCTCGGCCTGGTGCAGCAGGTGAAGGACGCCGGCCACGACCTGTCGGGCATCTCCGCCGGCGGCGGCCTCTCTATCCCCTACCGCGCCGGCGACCCGGAAGTGGACACCGCACACTACTTCCAGCTGTGGGACAAGGCGCGCAAGGCCGCCGAGGCCGTGGTCGGCCACTCGCTGCACCTGGAGATCGAACCGGGCCGCTACCTGGTCGCCCAGTCCGGCTGCCTGCTCAGCGAAGTGCGCGCCACCAAGGACGCCGGCCGCAACCACTTCGTACTGGTAGACGCCGGCTTCAACGAGCTGATGCGCCCGTCCATGTACGGCAGCTACCACGGCATCCGCGTGCTGGCCGGCGACGTGGCCAGCCGCGAGGTGATCGACACCGTGGTGGCCGGCCCGCTGTGCGAGTCCGGCGACGTGTTCACCCAGGGTGACGGCGGCGTGGTCATCCCCCGCGCCCTGCCGCGCGTCCAGGTCGGCGACCTGCTGCTGATCGAGGACACCGGCGCGTACGGCGCGTCCATGTCGTCGAACTACAACAGTCGCCCGCTGATCGCCGAAGTGCTGCTGGAAGGCACCGAAGCCAGGCTGATCCGCCGCCGCCAGCGGGTGGAAGAGCTGCTGGCGCTGGAAGAAGACCTGGCCTGATTGCGGGCGTGGCCCATTACAGAGGCCATCGGCGCTGGGCGGTTCGCGAGCAAGCTCGCTCCTACAGTTCCATCCCGGTTTCGGAGTGCTTTTCGTAGGAGCGAGCTTGCTCGCGAACCCGCTCCACGCTGGCTCCGCCGGCGAGGAGCGGGCGAAGTTCTCCTACAAGGACAACAGCCCCCTCACCGATCGATGCGCGTCGACAGAATGATCGACGACATCGTCCGCTCCACCCCATCCAGCGCGCCGATGCGGTCCAGCACGGCGTCCAGGTCGCGGATCGACAGCGCCTCGACGATCACGATCATGTCGAAGTTGCCGCTCACCGAGTGCAGTGTCTTCACCTCGATGATCTTCTCCAACGCCTGCACCACCTGGTGCGACAGCTTGGGCAGCGCCGTCACCAGCACGTGGGCGCGCACCAGCGACTGGGCGTAGCTGTCCGATACCTTGATCGAATAGCCGCTGATGATCCCCTGCTGCTCCAACCGCTCGATACGGCTCTGCACCGTGGAGCGGGAAACCCCCAGCTTGCGCGCCAGCTCGGAAATCGACTCGCGGGCATTGGCGCGCAACAGGTTCAACAAGGCCGCATCGGCGTTTTTCGTCATATTGCTCATTGGATTGATCAATCTGCCTGAAAGCTTTCGCCAATCTTGCAGATTGCCGGATTCATTTCAACGACAAGCTTTGCAATAGTGATCGTCAAGGCGAGCCCACCAGCTCGCCATTTCTTTGCCCGCGCGCCGCTCATCGACTGGCTCCTGCGGGCCACGCAATGCCTTGCCAAGCTGGTCGAGACAGACCGGCAGACTGATAACCGGGAGATTCCAATGCACAAGAACCGCCATCCGCAGACCCCCGGCAAGAAACCGGTGACCATCTTCGGCCCGGACTTCCCCTTCGCCTTCGACGACTGGATCGAGCACCCCGCCGGCCTGGGCAGCATCCCGGCCGATAAACACGGCCAGGAAGTGGCCATCGTCGGCGCCGGCATCTCCGGGCTGGTGGCGGCCTACGAACTGATGAAGATGGGCCTGAAGCCCGTGGTCTACGAAGCTGCGAAGATGGGCGGTCGCCTGCGCTCGGAGACCTTCGAAGGCGCCGACGGGATCATCGCCGAGCTGGGCGGCATGCGCTTCCCGGTGTCCAGCACCGCCTTCTACCACTACGTCGACAAGCTCGGCCTGGAAACCAGACCCTTCCCCAACCCGCTGACCCCGGCGTCGGGCAGCACCGTGGTCGACCTGGAAGGCACCAGCCACTACGCGGAGAAGATCGACGACCTGCCGGAAATCTTCCGCGAAGTCGCCCAGGCCTGGGCCGACGCGCTGGAAGACGGCGCGCGCTTCTCCGAGATCCAGGACGCCATCCGCGAGCGCGACACGGTCAAGCTCAAGGCCCTGTGGGACGAGCTGGTGCCCAAGTGGGACGACCGCACCTTCTACGACTTCGTCGCCAGCTCCAAGGCCTTCTCCCGGCTGTCCTTCCAGCACCGCGAAATCTTCGGCCAGGTCGGCTTCGGCACCGGCGGCTGGGACTCGGACTTCCCCAACTCCATGCTGGAAATCTTCCGCGTGGTGATGACCAACTGCGACGACCACCAGCATCTGGTGGTGGGCGGCGTCGAGCAGGTGCCGCGCGGCATCTGGAGCCACGTACCGGAAAACTGCGCGCACTGGCCAGCCGGCACCTCCCTGGCCTCGCTGCACAACGGCGCGCCGCGCCCGGGCGTGAAGAAGATCGCCCGCGCCACCGATGGCACCTTCGCCGTCACCGACTACTGGGGCGATACCCGCCACTACGCGGCCGTCCTGGCGACCTGCCAGACCTGGCTGCTGACCACCCAGATCGAGTGCGAGGAAGCGCTGTTCTCGCAGAAGATGTGGATGGCCCTGGACCGCACCCGCTACATGCAGTCCTCGAAGACCTTCGTGATGGTCGACCGGCCGTTCTGGAAGGACAAGGACCCGCAGACCGGCCGCGACGTGATGAGCATGACCCTCACCGACCGCCTCACCCGCGGCACCTACCTGTTCGACAACGGCGACGACAAACCCGGGGTGATCTGCCTGTCCTACTCCTGGATGAGCGACGCCATGAAGATGCTCCCGCACCCGGTGGAGAAGCGCGTGCAGTTGGCCCTGGACGCGCTGAAGAAGGTCTACCCGAAGGTCGACATCGCCGGGCACATCATCGGCAATCCGATCACCGTGTCCTGGGAGGCCGACCCGCACTTCCTCGGCGCCTTCAAGGGCGCGCTGCCGGGCCACTACCGCTATAACCAGCGCATGTACGCGCACTTCATGCAGGACGACATGCCCGCCGAACAGCGCGGCATCTTCATCGCCGGCGACGATGTGTCCTGGACCCCGGCCTGGGTGGAAGGCGCGGTGCAGACCTCGCTGAACGCCGTGTGGGGCATCATGAAGCACTTCGGCGGCGCGACTCATCCGGAGAACCCCGGCCCTGGCGATCGCTTCGCCGAGCTGGGCCCGATGGCGCTGCCGGACTGAAGCCCGGCTGACGAAAACCGTCTCGCGCACGAGTGGGATCGGGTGCAAACTGCCTGACCCGCTCGTGCTTTTTTTCAAGGAGACCCTCATGTACCTCGCCCTCTACCAGTGCCCTCCCGGCCCCGAAGACGTCGCCGGCAACCTGCAGCGTCTGGAACAGGCAGCGCGGCAGGCGGTGCAGAACGGCGCAGACCTGCTGGTCCTGCCGGAGATGTTCCTGTCCGGCTACAACATCGGCGCCAAGCGTGTCGCGGAGCTGGCGGAAAGCTGCGACGGCTCGTCCGCCCTGCGCATCGCCGAGATCGCCCGTGAGCACAAGCTCGGCATCCTCTACGGCTACCCCGAACGTGACGCCAACGGCGCCATCTTCAACAGCGTGCAACTGATCGACCGCCAGGGCGAACGCCGCGCCAACTACCGCAAGACCCACCTCTACGGCGATCTCGACCGCAGCCAGTTCAGCGCCTCCGACGAGCCGCCGGCGATCTTCGAGCTGGACGGCTGGAAGATCGGCCTGCTGATCTGCTTCGACGTGGAATTCCCCGAAGCCGTGCGCACCCTTGCCCTGGCCGGCGCCGACCTGGTGCTGGTGCCCACCGCCAACATGCACCCCTACGAATTCGTCGCCCAGGTGCTGGTGCCGACCCGCGCCTACGAGAACCAGGTGTTCCTCGCCTACGCCAACTACGTCGGCAGCGAGGGCGAAATCGAGTACTGCGGGCTAAGCAGCATCATCGCCCCGGATGGCCAGGTGCTGACCAAGGCCAAGCACAGCGAGGAATTGCTGGTGGCCGAACTGGACCCGCAGCGCATCGCCCTGGCGCGCGAGGGGTACAGCTATGTGCACCTGCGGCGGCCGGTGCTCTATCGCAGCTGATAAAAAGCCCGGCACTCCGCCGGGCTTTCTCCATCGGTGCTGCAACTTCTCTTGTAGGACCGAGGGGGATGCCCAGTCCTTGCTCGCGAGCAGACTCTTCAGCAGCTTCGGCGTCAGGCGGGTTCGCGAGCAAGCTCGCTCCTACAGGTTCGGCATTTCCGTAGTATTGCGGTGGCACGCCTGGCAGCTGCGCACCGGCCCGCTGGCGTGGAAAGCCTGCAAGCGTTCGAGATGGCAGCTCTGGCAGAGCTGATGGAAATCCGCCTCGATTCGCACGGCCAGCGCCGGGCTCTGCTTGTGGCAGAGAATGCAGGTGCGGTTGCCGGAAACCGAAGGCGACTGATCCTTGTAGTCGTGGTGGCAGGTGATGCAGTTCACCGAAGCGTGCGGCTCATGGGGGAACGCCAGCGGCATCAGCGGGCGACTTCGCTGCCAGTGCTCATGGGCGAACCACGCCCCCGATGACAGCAGCAAGACGGCGGCGACGGAAAGACCGATCCAGGTGCGCTTCACAACGGCAGCTCCACATTCGCCAACAAACTGTAGAGCACCGACACTCCGAGGATCACCCCGCTGGCTGCCAGTGCGAACCAGGTGGCGCGCTGGGCGGTGTTGCGCTTGCGCCCGCTGAGGCCATTGGCTGGTCTGGGCAGGCGTGGCCAGGCGGCGGCCACCAGCATCAGAGCTATCAGCAACGCGCTCTTCCAGACTCCTGCGCTGTAGTAACCCGCGCCAAGCACGTGCACGGCCATCAGCAACAGGGCGAGCAGGCTGCCACCGTAGTGCCAGCGACGGAACGACGCCGCATGGCTGCTCCAGCGCGGACGCACGCGATTCAGACTGGAAATCGCCAGCAGCAGCATCAGGATGGCCGACGCCAGCCCGGCCAACATGTATCCCGGCGCGGAGGGAAGCAGGTCCTCGATCAGCAACGGCTCATCGACCAGCAACACGACGATGTGCACCAGCAGCAACGCGATGGCGGCAAAGCCCAGGTCGCGGTGCAGGCGCAGGAAGAACTTGCCTTCATAGAGCGGGCGCGGCTGGGGGCGGCCGCCGATGACGAACAGCAGCCCCAGCAGGCTGGCGCCGAGCAACCCGGCAGCGTTGGCGAAATCCCAGGCATAGCCGAGCCCCGGCATGGCGCCGAGGCCGAGCAGGATGGCGACCGGCAGCAGGCAGCCGAGCGCCAGGCGCGCGATCAGCGCAGGCATGGGGGACTCCGAACGGGGGACTATCGCCGCAGGCTAGCAATTGCCGGCGGCGCGCGAGTGTCGCTGCCTGCCAGACGAATTGCCAGCGCTGCCATCACCCGCCGATCTGATGTTGTAGGAGCCATGTCCTACAAAGGCCGATCCCCACTAGAGGTCCAGCACCAACCGCGCCGACTTCGCCCGCGAGACGCAAGCGCAGATCTGCTTGTTGGAGGCCTTCTCCTTGTTCGACAGGCAGTTGTCGCGGTGCTCCGGCTCGCCCTCCAGCACTTCGACGATGCAGGTGCCGCAGATGCCTTCGCGGCACTCGGTATCGATGTCGCAGCCATGGGCCTGCAGCACGTCCACCAGCGTCGAGTCCGCCGGCACATGGAGCACCACGCCGGAGCTGGCCAGTTCCACTTCGAAGGAACCCGCCGGCGCCGCGTTGGCGGCCAGGTCGGCCTGGAAGTGCTCCAGGTGAATGGCATCTTCCGGGCGGCTGCGCGCGGCGATCTCCACCACCTTGTTCATGAATGGCGCCGGGCCGCAGGTGTAGACGTGGGCGTGCTGCGGCGCACGCGCAAGGCACTCGCTCAGCACGCTGTCGAGGTCAGCGGGTTCGACGCCGTAATGCAGCTCGACCTTGCCGGCGAAGGCCTCGCTGGCCAGCAGCTCGACAAAGGCCGCGTGCTCGGCGGACCGGGCGAAGTAATGCAGGCGATAAGGCTCGCCCTTGGCGTTCAGCCGGTAGGCCATGCTCAACAGCGGTGTGACACCGATGCCCGCAGCAAACAGCACGTGCTCGCGGGCTTCCGCTGCCAGGCGGAACAGGTTGCGCGGCGCGCCGATGTCCAGCTCCGCGCCTTCCTGCACGTCGTGCAGGGCACTGGAGCCGCCACGGGACGCGCCCTCCTTCTTCACCGCCACCAGGTAGGCGGTGCAGTCGTCCGGCGGGCTGCACAGCGAGTACTGGCGCGTCACCCCGGTGGGTCCGGTGACGTCGACGTGGGCGCCGGGCTCATAGGCGTCGAACGGCTGGCCATCACAACGTACGAGACGCAGGGAACGGATGTCCTGCGCTTCCTCGACGATCCTTTCGATTCTGACCTTCATCATGGCGTTACCTGCAAGGCATTGGGTGCGGGCTCTGTGGCCCCTTTCCCGGCCTCTTTGTTACGAGCGGACGGGTGTTTCGGTTGGTTAATGGAGCGGGCCGGGGCCCACTCGGAAAATTTGGGAGTGGACGGTTGTTCCCTCTCCCCCGCCCTCTCCCTGAAGGGAGAGGGAGTGGTCCGTGCCGGCTGATGCGGAAGTGCCATCCTGCGCCGTACGGTCCCCTCTTTTGCAGGGAGAGAGCGGTTCGCAGTGCCTGGAGCGCGCGGTGTTTCCAGCCCTGCCGATCAGTTCCCTCTCCCGCTTGCGGGAGAGGGTTAGGGAGAGGGGCTCTTCAGCTCCCCCACTCAAGCTCAGGCCAAGCGTAGGGCGCATAACGCGCAGCATTATCCGCCGTCCGCCCAGCCCAAACCTCAGCGCATGAACAACCCACCATTGATATCCCAGCAGGCGCCCGTCACCGACCCGGCATTCTCCGCACACAGCAACAGCACGCTGTCGGCGATGAAGGTCGGATCGCCCAGGCGGCCGGCGGGGATGGTCTTGAGGATCTGTTCCAGGCTCTCGGGCGCGACGCTTTCGTAGACCACCGGCAAATCCAGCGGCCCCGGCGAGATGGCGTTGACGGTCACGCCCTGCGCCGAAAGTTCGCGGGCGAACACCTTGGTCAGGGTCGCCACGCCGCCCTTGGCTGCAGCGTAGTGGCCGCCGGTGGCGGTGCCGCCGTTCTGCCCGGCCAGCGAGGCAATGTTGACGATGCGGCCGAAACCGCGTGCCGCGAAGTGCGTGCCGAACACCTGGCAGGCGACGAAAGTGCCGCGCAGGTTTACCGCCATGGAGGCGTCGAAGTCCTCCGGGCTGATCTCCATCAGCGCGGCAACCTTGGACATCCCGGCGTTGTTCACCAGGATGTCGGTGCCGCCCCAGCGTTCGGTGAGCACGTCGCGGGCGCGTTCGAAGTCAGCCTTCTCCCGCGCATCCAGCTTCAGCCCGATGGCCGTGCGGCCTTCGGAATCGAGTTCATCGGCCAGGCGCTGCACCGCCTCCTCGCTCAGGTCGGCCAGCGCCACGCGCAGGCCGGCGGCGTGCAGGCGACGCGCGATGACTTCGCCGAGCCCGCGTGCGGCGCCGGTTACCAGGGCTACTCGTTGCATGGCGCGGCCCTCAGAGCAGGAAGCCGAGCGCGTTGAGCGCGTCTTCGGCGTTGATCAGGCGGATCACCTTGCGCTCCAGGCGGGCTTGCCCGTCGGTGAAGCGAATGCGGTGGTTCAGGTCGGCAATGAACGGCGTCGCCACGCCACGCTTGTAGGCGTAGAGCACCTGCGCCGAATTCACCTCGACCACATCGCCCGCCGCTTCCACCAGGGTGAAACGCGAGACGGTGCGCACGGTCTTCGCCGCGTCCACCGCCGACGGCGAATGGCCGCCGGTGAGGCGTTCGATGCGCAGGGCACGCATGCGCGCGTCGTCGAAGACGTAGTTCAGGCTGGCGGCGAAGTCATCGCCCTCGGCGTCGATCGGCACCACGTAGATGCCGTCCTCGCTCCACAGCTGTGACCACTGTGCGTAGTCCTTGCGGTCCAGCAGTTCGGCTTCGCGCCAGACGAATTCGATGGCCTTGGCCAGCGGGCCGGAGAAGCCGTTCAGGGTGTCGTTGCTCATTGGCTCATCATCCTTTTCCACATCTGGTACGCCTCGCGCATGCCGCCTTCGTCGGTGGCGTGGGAGACCTTGTCGCCGTTCTCGGCGACCACTTCGCGGTTCAGGCCGCGGTTGACCAGGATCGGCGCATCGACACCGGCGTAGGAGCCACGCTGCACGCGGTCCCAGGCCTCGGCGTCATCCGGGCTGCCGAAGCCGAACGGACCCTGGAAGTGCTCGTGGATGCGCATGCGCTCGCGGTTGGCGATCTCCGGGCCGCCGTCCATACCGAGGGCGACGTGGCGAATCTCGGTCTCGGTGACGGAGATCGGCCGCAGCACGCGGAAGAACGACATGGACATGGCCACGTTGGGGAACAGGTTGAGGTTGAAGCCGGCGCCGTGCAGCGAGCGGACGATGCGGCGCACCTGGGCAGGCTCCATGGTTTTCGACAGTTCCGCGGTGACGTGGGCGAAGCGCTCCTGCAGCTGCTCGGTGCCGTCGTCGTGGTCGAGGTCGACGTGTTCGGGGACCATCACCATCACGCTGTGGCCGTTGCCCAGGGCGTGGGTCACCGCCTGCTCGTCGCTCATGAACGAGAGCATTTCCTCGGTCTCTTCATCCACCGAGGACATGAACGACTTGTGCACGATGGGGAAGTGGTAGCCGTCGGTGGTGTTCTCCAGCTGGATCTTCCAGTTACCGCGGAAGGTGAACTTGTGTTCGCCCTGGGTCTTGATCGGGTAGCCGGCGCCCTGCTTCATGAACAGGTCCATCCAGTGCTTGGCCCCGCCGAGGAAGTCCTCCAGCGGCTCGATCTCGTCGTTGTAGGTGGCGAACACCATGCCGGCGTAGCTTTCCACGCGCAGGCTGGTCAGCGGCAGCTCGGCCTTGTCGAGGATGTCCTCGTAGCCGTCCGGATACGGCAGCGCGCGCAGCTTGCCGTCCAGCGCGTAGGACCAGCTGTGGTACGGGCAGGTGAAGCCGGTGGCGTTGCCCTTGTGCTTCTCGCAGACGGTGGCGCCACGGTGGCGGCAGCGGTTTTCCAGGACGTTGATGTTGCCCTTCTTGTCGCGCACCACGATCACCGGGCGGCGGCCGACGCTGGTGGTCTTGAAGTCACCGGCGTTGCGCACTTCGCTTTCGTGGGCGACCCACACCCAGGTGCGGTAGAAGATCTTGTCCATCTCCGCTTCGAACAGTTGCGGGTCGTTGTACAGCGAGACATCGACGCGGTCGTCGCCGACCAGCTCTTCGACGCTGCGCGACCGGGCGATCAGCCGGTATTCGTGAGCGCTCATGCCCATCTCCTCATGCCGATTTCTTATGTTTTTGCGCAGGCCGCGTGGCGGCCAGGCTGTGTTCGAGTTGCGCACCGAAGGCGCATACGCGTTCGTCGTCGCCCTTGCGGCCGACGATCTGCAGGCCGACTTTCAGCCCGCCGCAATCCAGGTCCACCGGCACGGTCAGCGCCGGGTGTCCGCTGAGGTTGAAAGGCCGCACCAGGGGCGTCATGCCGGCCACCGATTTGCCGTTGCGCGCATCGCTGAGCAGCGGCGGCAGGTCGGGCATGGTCGGCAGCAAGAGCACTTCGAAGTCCTCCAGCGCGGCGTCGATGGCACGGGTGAAGTGCTCGCGCACTTTCTCCGCCTCGGCGCGCTCGGCGTCGGTGGTGCGGCTGGCCAGCAGCAGGCGCTGCTCGACATCGGCGCCGATCAGGCCCTTGCCGGTCAGCGCCGCATAGGCGGCCCAGTTTTCGTGATTGATCACCACCAGCCCGGCCTGGAAGGCCGCCTCGAACTCGCCGAGGAACAGGTGGCTGCGGCGCCAGCCGGCACGGTCGGCGGCGGCGCCCAGGCAAGCCTGGATGTGCGGCGCGGACGGCACTTCGAGGAAGGCCACGCGGGCGCCTTCGCTCGGCAACTGCACTTCGCCGAAACCGGGGCAGATCACCTGCATGGCGGCGATCAGGTCGGCCATGTTGGCGGCGAATGGGCCGACGCAATCCAGGCTGCTCTGCGCCGGATGGACGCCGTCGCGGCTGACGCGGCCGAAGGTCGGCTTCAGCCCGGCGATACCACAGCAGGCCGCTGGCACACGGACCGACCCGCCGGTATCGGTACCCAAAGCGATATCCGCCAGGCCCGCCGCCACGGCGGACGCGGAGCCACTGGACGAGCCGCCGGGTACGCGGTCCGGCGCCATCGGGTTGATCGGCGTGCCGGTCCAGTCATTGATGCCGGTGACGCCGAAGGCCAGTTCGTGAAGATTGGTCTTGCCGACGATCTGCCAGCCGGCGTTCAGCACGGCGTCGACCACGAAGGCGTTGCATTCGGCCGGCGCGGCATCGGCCAGTGCGCGGGTGCCGCAACGGGTCGGGTAGCCGGCGATGTCGATGCTGTCCTTGACCGCGACGCGCTTGCCGTCGCCGCCGAGAATGAATTCGCTGACGAAAGTGCTCACGAACGGCCCTCCCCTGCACCACCCAGCGCGCGTTGCGACAGGCGCTGCGTGCGGAAATGGCTGATCTGCCAGCGCCCGTCGATCTCGCGGAAATCGATGTCCAGCCGCGTGCCGAACAGCTCGGTGTGGCCCTCGGCATAGGTCGAGAGCTGCTGCATGATCCATTGCCCGCGCGCGGTGCGGCCGTCGACGCGAATCGACTCGCTGGTGAGGAAATGCAGGTTCAGCGTGAAGTGCGGCGACGGCGGCAGGTAGCCGAAGACGAACGCGGCGATCGCCTCGCGGCCCTGATGATGGCCGAAGGTCTGCGCGGTGGAAGTGCCGATGCCCTCCCACACCGCATCCTCGCTGAACAGTTCGGCCAGCTCGCTCATCGCCACCGGCGCGTGCGGCACGTCGCAGAGGTCCATGTAGCGAGCCATCAACCGGCGCACCTGGCTTTCCCCTTCGAGGACCTCCAGGCGGCGGTTCAGCTCGGCCATGCTCAGGCTGTTCATGGCTCAGGTCCGCGCGGCTTCGGGGATGGTCAGCGGGCGGCCGATGCGCGCCTCGACCTTGGCGTACTTCCACAGGCTGTACTCGCCCACCGGCGTGGTGCGGAACAGGTTGCAGGCATCGATCACGGTCTGGTGGCAATCCACATCGGCCATGATGTAGACGGTCCAGGGCGAGGTGGTGGACGGGCCGACCATCAGGCGGTCGTCGTCCAGCACGCCGAGCACGTTCATGCCCGGCAGCGCGCCGAGGTCGCTCATCATCTGCGAGAAGCCTTTCCACACGGTGATGCCTTCACCGGTGGGCAGGTCGAAGAACGGCTGGGCGATGCCGATGCAGAACAGTACGCGCAAGGGTTCGGTGGTCGGACGGGTCATGCTTCGAGTCCTTGTTCTTATGGGTTTGAATCAGATGTATCCGGGGAACGGCGGCACATCGAGCAGCACCGCACCGGCGCCGTCGTACATGCCATCGCTGAGGAAGGCGTGCTGGGTGACCACCATGGCGTCGCGCAGGTAGCGCTGCAGCGGGTGGTTCAGGTAGATCGCCGTGGTGCCGGCCAGGCTGTAGGCGCGGCGCACCACGTCAGCACCGGCGCGGGACACATGCACGGCGGCCAGGCGCAGCTGGCTGACCTGCTCGGGGCTGACGGCGTTGCCGGCGAGGATGGAATCCCAGACGGTCTCGGTGGCGTCATAGAAGAAGCCGCGCGCAGCCTGTAATTCGGCTTCGGCCTTGCCGATTTCGATGCGTACGTAGGCGCGATCGCCAAGCTTGGGCGCGCCGGTCACGCCGCTGGAAGACGCCATGCGGGTGATCTCGTCCAGCGCTGCACGGGCCAGGCCGAGGTTGACCACGGCCAGCACCTGGGCGGCGTAGGCGATAGTCGGATAGCGGTACAGCGGTTCGTCGATGTTCGATTCGCCGCCGCGAATGAACGTCCAGTCGTCCGCAACGAAGGCGTTGTCCAGCTTCAGGTCGTGACTGCCGGTGCCCTTGAGGCCGACCACGTTCCAGTTCTCGACGATCTCCACATCCCTGGCACGCAGCAGCGCAGTGCGCGGCTTGCCGCCCGGACCGCCGATGCCGATGCCGACGCCGAGCACGTCGGCCCCCTTGCAGCCACTGGCGAATTTCCAGGTACCGCTGACGCGCCAGCCGCCTTCCACCTGCGTGGCCGGCTGGATCGGGAACAGGCCGCCGGCGAACACCAGGTCCGGGCCGTCGGCATAGAGCTCGGCGAGGGTATGGCGCGGCAGCGCGGTGAGGTAGGTGCTGGCGCTGCCGAAGCTGGCCACCCAGCCAGCGGAGCCGTCGGCTTCGGCGATGCGTTCGACCAGGCGCAGGAACTGGGCCGGCGGCAGCGCGTCGCCGCCGAAGCAGCGCGGGGTCGCGGCGCGGTAGATGCCCACGTCGCGGAAGCGTTCGATCATGTCGCGGGGAACGTGGGAGCGGCTGTCGAACTCGTCGCGGCGTTGGCGCACTTCATCGAGTACGCGCTGGAATTCGAGGGCACGGCCGTCCGCATCGAGCGGTTCGGCGAGGGCGGCACGCAGCATGGCATTATCTCCGTTTGTTCTTATCGACCTGCTCCCGGTCTGCCTGCGCTTGCTCAGGCTGCGTTGGAGGCGCACTCGGAATGCTCATTTGCAAATGCAAACTGCGCTTCCTCGCGCGCCTCCGCCTTGCCTGAACTGCGCTCGGCGAGACCTGGAACAGGTCGTGTAGGCCATCGGCCCGTTCGATGCGGGCAGGTCGTCGTTGGGGCCAGTGTATGAACCGCCCTGCCCGGCCAACCATTGGTGCGTGCAGCCCCATGACTAAGGGAATCCCCTAGTCGGCGGCGAGTTACTCCGCAGTCCCATCGCGCTACGCTGCAAGGTATAAAGGCGCCACTGCCCACCGAGACCACTCCCCGATGTTCCAGCCCCGGCCCGACGACTTCCTCGCCCTGCTCCAGGCCATGCCGCTGTGCGTAATCCTTCACGATGCGCAGACCAAGGAAATCCTCTGGGCGAACAACGCCGCCCTGGCGGTGCTCGGTTTCACCCTGGAAGAGCTGGTGCCGCTCAAAGCCCCGGACATGACCGCCAAGGCCCCGCAGTACCGCCGCTCGGTGGGCCTGCGCTGGCTGGAAGGCGCGGCGCGTACCGGCCAGCGCACCATCGAGTGGTGCTACCGCTCCAAGCAGGGTGTGGAAATCCTTTCCGAAGCCGTCGCCACCCGCGTGCACCTGCAGGAGCGCGACGTGCTGATGGTGCAGTTCCGCGACATCTCCCGGGAGAAGCAGGTCGAGCGCGACCTGCAACGTTTCGAGAGCCGCCTGAAGGCCTTCATGCAGGACCTCGCCGAAGGCGTAGCGGTGCTGGATGCCGACGGCAACCTGCGTTTCCTCAGCGAATCCGCCCTGCCCCTGCTGGGCGGCAGCCAGGACGACTGGCTGGCGCACAACTTCCTCGGCCGCTGCGACAGCGCCACGCGCCCGCGCCTGGAACACCACCTGGCGATGCAGCCGCCCAGCCGCGAGCCGTACTCCGTCAGCTATCAGTTGCAACGTCTGGACGGCGAATGGCGCTGGCACCACGCGACCTGCCGCTACATCGAGATCGAGGACGACCTGGTCGGCCACCTGCTGCTGTTCCGCGACGTCACCGAGCAGGTCCGCGCCGCACAGGCGCAGCGCCAGAGCGACCAGAAGCTGGAGTACCTGGCGCGCTACAACGCCATGGGCGAGATGGCCCTGGCGATTGCCCACGAACTCAGCCAGCCGCTGGCAGCGACGCGCAATTTCATTGAGGGCGCGCTGATCCGCCTGGACCGCGAGCAGAAGGCCGAAGCCTCCGCCGCCTGGGGCCTGGACAGCGCCGTGCGACAGATCGAGCACGCTTCGCTGATCATCAAGAGCGTGCGCGAGTACGTGGTGAAACTGGAGCAGGCCGAACAGCGCATCGACCTCAACGAGCTATTGGGCGAGACGCTGTACTTCATCAGTCTGAAAGCCCAGCCAAGCAACGTGCGCGTGGAGCTGGAGCGCTGCGACGAACCGCTGTGGGTGAGCTGCGAGAAGGTGCTGGTCGGCCAGGTGATCCTCAACCTTGCCTTCAACGCCATCGAAGAGATGCTCAACCTCCCCGAGGAGCGCCGCCTGCTGCGCATCCGTACTTCGCGCGACGCCGGCAGCGCGCGGCTGTGCGTGCTGGACCAGGGGCCCGGCATCGATGCCGGGACCAAGGAGCGCCTGTTCGATGGCTTCTTCACCTCGAAGGTGAGCGGCAACGGCATCGGCCTGGCGCTGTGCCAGAGCATCGTCTCGCGGCATCGCGGGGATATCTGGGCGGAGAACGTCGAGCCGTGCGGGGCGATGTTCTGCTTTGGGTTGCCGTTGGCGGAGTGAGCGGCCGCCTGCCTTGCCGGCGGATCGCGGGCGTGGCCCGCTCCAACACGGGAAGATCGGATTTTGGCACTCGAAGACTTCCAGAGAAACGCCCACACACTCCGAGTGCCCCGTTCAACGAGGGCATTTTTCGCCCCAAGCGAAAAACCGGATGTCCAGGGCAAGCCTTTTGGTTACTTTTCGGCGTTTGGAAAAGTGACTCGCCCGAGGGGGCGAAACCCAATACATCCGAACACTCAAATGCGGCGCTAAACACCAGCACCGTAGGGCGCATAACCCGGAACGGGTTATGCGCCGATGGCCATGCGGCGGATAACGCTGGCGCGTTATGCGCCCTACCAAAAGAGTCATACCGGACCACACCAACGAAAACGGCGCCCGCAGGCGCCGTCATTGGCTCAGGGAAACCTCAGCCGTGGGCCTTCTTGATAATCGCCTCGGCAATGTTCGCCGGCGCTTCGGCGTACTTGGTGAACTCCATCGAATAGCTCGCCCGCCCCTGCGACATCGAGCGCACGTCGGTGGCATAGCCGAACATCTCGCCCAGTGGCACCTCGGCGCGGATGACCTTGCCCGCCGGTGTGTCTTCCATACCCTGGATCAGCCCGCGCCGGCGGTTCAGGTCGCCCATCACGTCGCCCATGTAGTCCTCCGGCGTCACCACCTCGACCTTCATCACCGGCTCCAGCAGCACCGCGCCGCCCTTCTGCGAGAGCTGCTTGGTGGCCATGGAGGCGGCGATCTTGAACGCCATCTCGCTGGAGTCGACGTCGTGGTAGGAGCCGTCGAACACCGAGGCCTTCAAGCCGATCAGCGGGTAGCCGGCGAGCACGCCGTTCTGCATCTGTTCCTCGATGCCCTTCTGGATCGCCGGGATGAATTCGCGCGGGATCACGCCGCCGACCACCTCATTGACGAACTCCAGCCCATCCTTGCCCTCGTCGCCCGGCTCGAAGCGAATCCAGCAGTGACCGAACTGGCCACGGCCGCCGGACTGGCGGACGAACTTGCCCTCGATCTCGCACTTCCTGCGGATCGCCTCGCGGTAGGCCACCTGCGGCTTGCCGATGTTGGCCTCGACGTTGAACTCGCGGCGCATGCGGTCGACGATGATGTCCAGGTGCAGCTCGCCCATGCCGGAGATAATGGTCTGCCCGGTTTCCTCGTCGGTCTTGACGCGGAACGAGGGGTCTTCCTGGGCCAGCTTGGACAGCGCGATGCCCATCTTCTCCTGGTCGGCCTTGGTCTTGGGCTCCACGGCCACGGAGATCACCGGGTCAGGGAAGTCCATGCGTTCGAGGATGATTGGCTTGTCGATGGAGCACAGGGTGTCGCCCGTGGTGACGTCCTTCATGCCGATCAACGCGGCGATGTCGCCGGCGCGCACTTCCTTGATTTCCTCGCGCTGGTTGGCGTGCATCTGCACCATCCGGCCGACGCGTTCCTTCTTGGTCTTCACCGAGTTGAGCACCGCGTCGCCGCTGCTGAGCACGCCGGAATAGACGCGGGCGAAGGTCAGGGTACCGACGAAGGGGTCGGTGGCGATCTTGAAGGCCAGCGCGGAGAACGGCTCGCTGTCGTCGGCGTGACGCTCCAGGTGCTTCTCTTCGTCGTCCGGATCGGTGCCATTGATCGCCGGGATTTCCGTGGGCGCCGGCAGGTAGTCGATCACCGCGTCGAGCACCAGCGGCACGCCCTTGTTCTTGAACGAGGAGCCCAGCACCGCGGGAACGATCTCGTTGGCCAGGGTGCGCTGGCGCAAGCCGGCCTTGATTTCCTCGACGGTCAGTTCCTGGCCTTCGAGGTACTTGTTCATCAGATCGTCGTTGGCTTCGGCGGCAGCCTCGACCATGTGCGCGCGCCACTCGTCCGCCAGCGCCTGCAACTCCGCCGGGATCGGCTCCTCGGTGTAGCTGGTGCCCTGGTCGGCGTCGTTCCAGACAATGGCCTTCATCTTCACCAGGTCGATCTGCCCGGAGAAGGTTTCTTCCGAGCCGATGGCCAGCTGGATCGGCACCGGGGTGTGGCCCAGGCGCTGCTTGATCTGTGCCACCACCCGGAGGAAGTCGGCGCCCTGACGGTCCATCTTGTTCACGTAGGCCAGGCGCGGCACGTGGTACTTGTTGGCCTGGCGCCAGACGGTCTCGGACTGCGGCTCGACGCCATCGGCGCCGCTGAACACCACCACCGCGCCATCGAGCACGCGCAGGGAGCGCTCCACCTCGATGGTGAAGTCGACGTGCCCGGGGGTATCGATGATGTTGAAGCGGTACTTGTTGGGGTACTGCTTGGAGGAGCCCTGCCAGAACGCCGTGGTGGCCGCCGAGGTGATGGTGATGCCACGCTCCTGTTCCTGCACCATCCAGTCCATGGTCGCCGCGCCGTCGTGCACCTCGCCCATCTTGTGGTTCACACCGGTATAGAAAAGGATGCGCTCGGTCGTGGTGGTCTTGCCGGCGTCGACGTGGGCGACGATGCCGATATTGCGGTAAAGCTCGATGGGCGTATTGCGAGCCATGGTGTGCTCCGTTTCTGCTGGTTGACTGCCGGGCCTGCTGCTGCGGGTCCGTTGCCTGCGCGGGACGGCGGGAGGGAGTGCGGCATCAGAATTTTCTGAGCGCAACAGGCTCAAGGTAGCGCGTCTTCGTGGCAATTCCAGTGCCGGAGCGTCGCGGATGTCGCAGTCCGACCGGCTGCGTCGCTCCGGCATTTCACCGCATGGCGGGAAACCCATGAAATGATTGTAGTTCTCAGGTGATAACCCGAAGCAGCCAATGCGTTCGTCGTCGCCCTCTCCCGCCCCCTGATACTCCCTTCGCGACAGGGATGTCGCCCCGATGGAAGACCCACGCCCGAGACAAGGGCGCCAAGGCCTGGCCAACGGGCCGAATCACCGCCCGGCGCTATCGCCACTGGATTGGAACGCCCATCCGGGTCCATGCTAGGCGCTCGCCCATTTGCCGGAGTTCGCCCCCATGAGCGACGCCATCACCATTGATTTCGTCTCCGATATCGTCTGCCCCTGGTGCGCCATCGGCCTCAATGGCCTGCTGGAGGCCATGCGCCGGGTGGATGGCGAACTGACCGTGGAATTGCACATCAAGCCCTTTGAACTCAACGCCGACATGCCTGCCGAGGGTGAAGACCTGGTGGAGCACCTGCAGCGCAAGTACGGCAGCAGCGCCGAGGAAATCGCCCGCAACCAGGAGCATTTGCGTTCCATGGGCGAGGAAGTCGGCATGCACTTCGATCTGAAGAAGCGCAACCGCATCTACAATACCTTCGACGCCCACCGCCTGTTGCATTGGGCCGCCGAGTCGCATCGCGACGTGGCGTTGAAACAGGCCTTGCTGCATGCCTACTTCGGCGAAGGCCGCGACCCGAGCGACCCGGAAGTGCTGCTGGAAGTGGCTGTCAGCGTCGGCCTGGACGCCGTGCGCGCCCGGGAAATCCTCGATAGCGACGCCTATGGCGACGAGGTGGTGGCCGAAGAAGATTTCTACACCAGTCGAGGCATTCGCGCCGTGCCAGCGGTGATCCTCAATGGCCGCCAGCTGATATCCGGGGCGCAGAGCACCGACTACTACGAGCAGGCACTGCGCCAGGTCGCGCGGCAGGCGCCACTACCGGAGTGACTACCTTTGCAGGAACGTAGGAGGGATAACGCTGGCGGGTGATGCGCCGCATACGGACGTTCGTCTCATGCGGGAAGATTTGTACCCCGGGCCAGCCACTTACCCACCCTCTCTCTGAGGGGAGAGTGGTCCCACTGCCAATGCTCAAACGACCAAAGAAAAACGGCGCCCGAAGGCGCCGTCTTTCATGCTGCATCAACCAATCAGAGCGCCGACCAGCCGTCCATCTGACCGCCCAGGTCAGCGGAGTGCTCGGACAGCAGCGCCGCGTAGCCGCTGATGTGCTCGTGGGAGAGCTCCATCACCGGGTAGGCCAGTACCTGCCAGGGCAGCTTGTCGTTGCCGTCGTACTCGGAGTACGCCACCTTCTGCCCGTTCTGCAGCAGCATGATGGCGAAGTCCAGGGCGGACTGCTCGTCCGGGAAGATCACCGCGAACTCCACCTCATGCTCGAGGGAGAGGTCTTCGCCGTCTTCCTGCAGGGCCCACAGGGCATCGCCGATTTCGTCTTCCGGGAAAAGCTGCTTGTCGCGGCTCATGTCACTGCTCCAATTCGATTTACAAAATGCCCGGTGTGGGCACGCCCGCGCAGGATACCCGTCCTGCATGACAGATGCCGGAAAATCTCGCCGACACCATCGCCTTTGGTGATGTTCACCATCACGGTGTTTCACTTCCGCCCTTGCCCGCTCGGCGCGACGATGCCTCCATCGGGCCTGCGCCCTCCCACATCGAGCCTGCGACCATGCACAGCACCGAGGCGGCGTACCGCATCACCTACATCACTCTGGACGAGCTGCAGCTGCACTTCGAGACCCAGATCGCTGTGCTCGACGAGGAAGGCGGCCTGGCGCTGCACAACGCCGCCACCCTGCCCGAAGAACGCCGGGTGCTGCGCGAACTGATCTGCGAAGGGCACGAACAGCAGGCCCTGGTCGCCTGATCTCGGGAAAGTCTAGACCCTGCCAAGCAAATGCCCCGCTCGTGCGGGGCATTTGTGTTACCAGCCAGGCATCACGCCTGTAGCTGATTGCCAATCGGCAGGTTGCGGATGCGCTTGCCGGTCGCCGCGAACAGCGCATTGGCCAATGCAGGCGCCAGCGGCGGAACCCCCGGTTCACCCACGCCGGTGGGCGGCTCGGCGGATGGCACGATATGCACCTCCACCACCGGCATCTCGTTGATCCGCAATACCTGGAAGTCGTGGAAGTTGGACTGGTCGACCTTGCCGTCGGTCAGGGTGATGGCGCTGTGCAACGCCGCCGACAGAGCGAAGCCGATGCCACCCTCCATCTGCGCCTTGATCACGTCCGGGTTGATCGCCAGGCCACAGTCCACTGCGCAGACCACGCGGTCCACCTTGAAGCTCTTGTCCGCCTTGTAGGTCACCTCCACCACCTGGGCGACGAAGCTGCCGAATGACTCGTGCACGGCGATGCCGCGGCCCCGCTGCTCGCCGTCCTTGCCTTTGTCCAGCGGCGCCAGCCAATTGGCCCGCTGCGCCACCAGCTCCAGCGCGCCGCGATGCCGCGGGTGTTTCTCCAGCAGCTTGCGACGGAACTCGTAGGGGTCCTGCTTGGCGGCTATGGCCGCTTCGTCGATCAGCGTTTCGGTGGAGAACGCCGTGTGGGTGTGGCCCACCGAGCGCCACCATTGGGTCGGCACCGTCACGTTATCCGCCAGCGCCTGCTCGACACGCAGGTTGGGCACGGCGTAGGGCAGATCGGCGGCGCCTTCCACGGCGATCTTGTCGACGCCATCCTTGACCATGAACTTCTCGAACGGCGTGCCGACGATGAAGGATTGCCCCACCAACCGCTGCTCCCAGCCCACCAGATTGCCCTGGGCGTCCACCGCCAGTCGCGCGCGGTGCAGGAAGGCCGGACGGTAATAGCCGCCACGGGTGTCGTCTTCGCGGGTCCAGACCATCTTGATCGGCACCTTCACACCCTGGTCGCGAGCCGCCTTGGCGATGGCTGCCGCTTCCAGCACATAGTCCGAGTGCGGGTTGGCGCGGCGGCCGAAGCTGCCGCCGGCGTACAGCTGCGTGATGTTCACCTGCTCCGGCTGCATGCCCAGTAACTGCGCCACCGACATCTGGTCGCCGGTCTGCCACTGCTCGCCGTTCCAGATCTGACAGCCGTCTTCCTTGAGGAAGACCACGCAGTTCAGCGGCTCCATGGCGGCGTGGGCAAGATAGGGGAACTGATACTCGGCCTCGATCAGGTGCGCCGGTTTCTCCAGCGCCTTGGCGACATCCCCGTCATTGCGCGCCACCAGGCCCGGCTTGCTGGCCATGTCGCGATACTGGGCGAAGATTTCCTTGCTGCCCATCTTGAAGGCCTTGCTCTCATCCCACTCGACCTGCAACGCATCGCGGCCCTGACGCGCAGCCCAGGTGTTCTTCGCCAGCACGGCAACGCCAGCGAAACGGCGTTCGCTCCCCGGAAACTGGACCACATCGACCACGCCTGGCACCGCCTTGGCCTTGCTGGCATCAACCTTGGCCGGCACCGCGCCGAAACGCGGCGGGTGGGCGACCACGGCAACCAGCATGTCCGGCAGGTGCACATCCTGGGTGAACTGGGCGGTGCCGTCGGTCTTGGACGGGCTGTCCTTGCGTGGCAGTTGCACCTGACCGATCAGCTTGAAGTCCTTCGGGTCCTTGAGCTTAACGTCTGTCGGCACGGGCTGTTTCGCCGCCGCCTCGGCCAACTCGCCGAAGCTGGCCTTGTGTCTGGAAGCAGCGTGGCTGACGACGCCGTCGTGCACCTCGATCTCGGCCGCCGGCACCTTCCACTGCTCCGCCGCCGCGCCCACCAGCATGGCGCGGGCGCTGGCGCCGGCCTTGCGCATCTGCTCGAAGGAGTTGGCCATGGCGTTGCTGCCACCAGTGCCCTGCAGATTGCCGAAAGCCAGGTTGGCGTAGCGTTTGGCATCGGCCGGAGCGCCTTCGACCTGCACGCGATTCCAGTCGGCATCCAGCTCCTCGGCCACCAGGGTGGCGAGACCGGTGTAGCTGCCCTGGCCCATTTCGACATGCTTGGCGATCACGGTGACGGTGCCGTCAGGGGCGATACGGACAAAAGCGTTGGGTTCGAAGTCGCTGGCCGCCTGGGCGTCGCCCAATTTTCCCAGCAACGGTGCGAAGTAGATGCCCAGCGCAAGGCCGCCGGCGCCGCGCAGGAAGCTGCGGCGGCTGACGTTGAGGATGCTGCCGGCCTCGGCCGGCTGCTGGTCGATACGGGGTTCGAGCATGGTGTCGGTCCTCAGGCCAAGGTCTGGGCGGCGTCGTGGATGGCCGCACGGATCCGCGCATAGGTGGCGCAGCGGCAGATGTTGCCGCTCATCGCGGCATCGATATCCGCATCGCTGGGCGCCTTGTTGGAGGCCAGCAGCGCGGTGGCCGACATGATCTGCCCGGACTGGCAGTAGCCGCATTGCACCACATCGAGCTTGCGCCAGGCTTCCTGCACCGCCTTGCCGGCGGGCTGTTCGGCCACCGCCTCGATGGTGGTGATCTTCTTGCCGGCCACCGCTGCCAGCGGGGTGACGCAGGAGCGCGTCGGCTGGCCGTCGATGTGTACGGTGCAGGCGCCGCACAGCGCCATGCCGCAGCCGTATTTGGTGCCGGTCAGGCCGGCGACGTCGCGGATGGCCCAGAGCAGCGGCATCTCGCCGGGGGCATCGAGTTCATGGTCCTTGCCGTTCAGGTTCACGGTAATCATCAGGGGTTTCACCTCTTCTGCGGGTGATGGGATGGGGCGAAGCACAGCCGCTTCGTCACGCAATGGATTCAGCCTAGGCGCAAGCGCCGACCAGTGCCGCGACGATACGCCAGGAAGGCGCCGAGCGGTTTGCCTGGTTCTCTTGAGGCTTGCCTGATACTGCTCAGGGTGTGACGGCATATGAGCCGTGCGGCCTGAATCGAGGGCTAGCGGGCAGGCCAATTCCCGCTGGGACAACGCAGAATCTCGTGTGCACAAAAAAGCCACTCCGAAGAGTGGCTTTCTCGCCTCAGGGAGGCCGGATCACTCCGGCATCTTGATGACTACACGGCCGCCGCCCGGGCAGGTTTCCATATAGGTGTTGGCGTCCAGGTACTGGGCGAAATCGAACACCCGGTCGATGCTCGGCTTGAGCAACTGGTCGGCGGTCATCTGGTTGATCGCGGTCAGCGCCCGTTGCACGGCTTCGTCGTTGCGGGTCAGGCCGATCTCCGGCTGCCCGGTGAAGTCCAGCACGCAGTGGCGGAAGAACTGCAGGTGCTTCTTGAAGGCCGCGCAGGCCGGGAAGGCTGCGTCATTGCCACCGTTGATGCCGTACAGGATCAGCTTGCCGCGCGGAGCCGCGACGTCACCCAGCAGTTTCATCTGCGGGCCGGCGCACTGGTCGAGGACGATCTCGACGCCTTCACCCTTGGTGAAGCGCTCGACTTCAAGGACCAGGTCCTGCTCCTCGGTATAGATGACCTTGTCCGCCCCCAGGCCCTTGAGGAACTCGCGGGTTTCCTCATGGCTGGTGGTGGCGATCACCTGGGCGCCGAGCGCCTTGGCGAGCTGCACCGCCTGCGGGGCCAGGCAATGGCCGGCCTCGGTGATCAGCACGCGCTGGCCGGGCTTGATCTGGGCAAGCTCCACCAGGGCGAAATAGGAGTACATCAGGCCGGTGTAGTGCACCGCCGCCTCGACCGGGGTCAGGACATCCGGATAGCGGGTCAGCGACGTACGCGGCAGGATGACGTGGTCACCCCAGGCCGGATACAGGTTCGGCGAATTCGCCGGGAAGCTGGCCACCGCCACGCCGGGCTCGAGGTCTTCCACACCCTCGCCCACGGCTTCGACGATACCGGAGAGTTCATAGCCGATGCCCGCCGGCAACTTGGCCTGATCCGGGGCGAGGTTCTGCCGCCAAAGCACGTCGCGCCAACTGACGCCCAACGCCTGGGTGCGAATCAGTACTTCACCCGGCCCCGGTTGCGGGGTCGGCATCTCCTCGATCTTCAGGACCGAGGCGTCACCGAACTGGTGGAAACGGATCATGCGGGACATCACATACCTCGCCTTTGTAGTGCTTCATAGCCACGGACTCTATCCGGGCTTTAGGGGTGACGCCACCGTTCACCATTGATAGTTGACATAAATGGCGATGATTCGGCCCGCGCTACAAGCCTTGCCCTGCGCGGCTGCAAGGCTCTGCGCCGGGACTGTCCACGGGACCGGGGTGGCTCTGTTCATACAGAGTCAGACCACACCGCCGGGACGAGATTCTCATTAAAAAAGTAGAAATTGATCAAGGACTTATCTGACAGACTTGACTCAGGACACGCTCGGCCTCACTTTTCCCCCATCGCCAGGGAGTCCCCATGAACCGCAACGACCTTCGCAAGGTTGATCTCAACCTGTTGATCGTTTTCGAGACGCTGATGCATGAACGCAGCGTGACCCGCGCCGCCGAGAAGCTGTTCCTCGGCCAGCCGGCGATCAGTGCGGCCCTGGCGCGCCTGCGCGGTCTGTTCGACGATCCGCTGTTCGTGCGTACCGGGCGCAGCATGGAGCCCACCGCGCGGGCGCAGGAAATCTTCGGCCACCTCTCGCCGGCGCTGGACTCCATCTCCACCGCGCTGAGCCGCGCCGCCGACTTCGACCCGGCCACCAGCAAGGCGGTGTTCCGCATCGGCCTGTCCGATGACGTGGAATTCGGCCTGCTGCCGCCGCTGCTGCGCCGCCTGCGCTCCGAGGCGCCGGGCATCACCCTGGTGGTGCGCCGCGCCAACTACCTGCTGATGCCGCAGCTGCTGTCGTCCGGGGAGATTTCCGTGGGTGTGAGCTACACCGACGAGTTGCCGGCCAACGCCAAGCGCAAGACCCTGCGCCGCAGTACCTGGAAGATCCTGCGGGCCGACTCGATCCCCGGCGCGCTGACCCTCGATGACTACTGCGCGCGCCCACACGCGCTGGTGTCCTACGCCGGCGACCTGGACGGCTTCGTCGACCAGACCCTGGCCGAGATGGACCGCAAGCGCCAGGTGGTGCTGGCGGTGCCGCAGTTCGTCGGCCTCGCCCAATTGCTGGCCGGCACCGATATCATCGCCACCGTCCCCGAGTACGTGGCCCTGGCCCTCACCGCCGCCGGCGGCCTGCGCGCAGAGGAACCGCCCTTCCCCACCCGCCTGGCCGAACTGTCCATGGTCTGGCGTGGCGCCCAGGACCAGGACCCGGCCGAGCGCTGGCTGCGTTCGCGGATCACCATGTTCGTGGGTGACCCGGACAGCCTTTGACACCGCCCACCTAACTCGCTCCTCCAGAAACCCTCTTAGGCCGTACCTCGGTGCGAGGCGACTCCCTCACTCCGGCGCTGGCTGCGCGCCCCGCTCCCGAGGGAGAGGGTTAGCGTGAGGGCAGCCCGAGCACGCCAAACTATCCAGTAGCGCTTTCGGGCAATCCCCGTGCCCACTCCTTCTATCTATTCCTGCGCATAGTGCAAAAGCATTTATCACTGCGCGTGATAATCAAAATCTGCTCGTTCGATTAGTTCCCAAGCGCCCTGTTGCGCAGACTCCGCTCCATCAGAAATCCCAAAACCAATTAGATCGCCGGAGTCTTTTCCATGGAGCGAAATCTGAACACCTTGCGTATTCCGTTGGCGTTGGCCGCCGTGCTGGTTCTCAGCGCCTGCGGCAAAGGCCAGGACGCGGCCCAGAACATGGCCGCGCCCAAGGTCAGCGTGGCGGATGTCATCGAGCAGCCAATCAATGAATGGGACGAATTCACCGGTCGCCTGGAGGCGCCGGAATCCGTCGAACTGCGCCCACGCGTCTCCGGCTACATCGACCGCGTCGCCTTCCGTGAAGGCGCCCTGGTGAAGAAAGGCGACTTGCTGTTCCAGATCGATCCACGGCCATTCCAGGCCGAGGTGCATCGCCTGGAAGCCCAGCTGCAGCAGGCTCGCGCCAACCAGACCCGTACCGTCAACGAAGCCTCCCGGGGCGATCGCCTGCGCGCCACCAACGCCATTTCCGCGGAACTCGCCGACGCCCGTACCGCCGCCGCCACCGAGGCCAAGGCCGTGGTCGCCGCGACCCAGGCGGAATTGGACAACGCCCGCCTGAACCTGTCGTTCACCCAGATCACCGCGCCCATCGACGGCCGCGTCTCGCGGGCCGAAGTCACTGCCGGCAACCTGGTGAACAGCGGCCAGAGCGTGCTGACCACCCTGGTCTCCACCGACAAGGTCTACGCCTACTTCGACGCCGACGAGCGTGTCTACCTGAAGTACGTCGACCTCGCCCGCAAGGGTGGTCCGGACGCTCGTGGCAGCAGCCCGGTGTACCTGGGCCTGACCGGCGAGGACGGCTTCCCCCACCAGGGCCGCCTGGACTTCCTCGACAACCAGGTCAACCCCAAGACCGGCACCATCCGTGGCCGCGCCGTGTTCGACAACGACGCCAACCAGTTCACCCCCGGCCTCTATGCCCGCATCAAGCTGGTCGGCAGCGGCACCTACCCCGCCGCGCTGATCAAGGACGAAGCGGTCGGCACCGACCTGGGCAAGAAGTTCGTACTGGTGCTCGACAAGGACAGCAAGGTGCAGTACCGCGGCATCGAGCTGGGCCCGAAACTCGAAGGCCTGCGCATCGTCCGCAGCGGCCTGGTCAAGGGTGACCGCATCGTGGTCAACGGCCTGCAACGGGTTCGCCCCGGTGCCCAGGTCGACGCCCAGGGTGTCGAGATGGCCAGCCAGTCAACCCTCGCCAACCTCGAAAATCAGCGCCGTGCGCTGGAGAGCTTCGAGGCGCCGAAGGTGGCCGAAAAGTCCGTCAAACCGGGCGCGCCTCGCGGCTGACCCAACCCGTACGAGTTCAGCGAGGATCCTGCCGAGCGCAGGCCAGGCAAGGCGGAAGGCGGTGAGGAAGCGCAGTTCACTGTAGTGAATGAGCATTCCGAGCCGGCTTCCAACGCAGCCTGGGCAAGCGCAGGCGGATCATCGACGAACTCACCCTGAATCGATGTACCAGGCCCTTCTCCCACCAGGGCCTTGGGTGACCTTTGTCCCGGGTTTGGCGAACCGAGCGTTCGCGACAGGAACCAGCCATGAACTTTTCGCAATTCTTCATCCAGCGGCCGATCTTCGCCGCCGTGCTCTCGCTGATCATCCTGATCGGCGGGGCCATCTCGCTGTTCCAGCTACCGATCAGCGAATACCCCGAAGTCGTCCCGCCCACCGTGGTCGTACGCGCCAACTTCCCCGGCGCCAACCCCAAGGTGATCGGCGAGACCGTCGCCGCGCCGCTGGAACAGGCCATCACCGGCGTCGAGAACATGCTCTACATGTCCTCGCAATCCACCGCCGACGGCAAGATGACCCTGACCATCACCTTCGCCCTGGGCACCGACCTGGACAACGCGCAGGTGCAGGTGCAGAACCGCGTGACCCGCACGCAGCCCAAGCTGCCCGAGGAAGTCACGCGGATCGGCATCACCGTCGACAAGGCCTCGCCCGACCTGACCATGGTCGTGCACCTGACCTCGCCGGATAACCGCTACGACATGCTCTACCTGTCCAACTACGCCATCCTCAACATCAAGGACGAGCTGGCGCGCCTGGACGGCGTGGGCGACGTACAGCTGTTCGGCATGGGCGACTATTCGCTGCGTGTGTGGCTGGACCCGAACAAGGTCGCCTCGCGCAACCTGACCGCCACCGACGTGGTCGCCGCGATCCGCGAGCAGAACCGCCAGGTCGCCGCCGGTGCCCTGGGTGCCCCGCCCTCGCCGAGCGATACCAGCTTCCAGCTGTCGATCAACACCCAGGGTCGCCTGGTCACCGAGGAAGAGTTCGAGAACATCATCATCCGCAGCGGCCCGGACGGCGAGATCACCCGCCTGAAGGACATCGCCCGCGTCGAACTCGGCTCCAGCCAGTACGCTCTGCGCTCGCTGCTGGACAACCAGCCGGCGGTCGCCATCCCGATCTTCCAGCGTCCCGGCTCCAACGCCATCGCCATCTCCAACCTGGTGCGCGAGAAGATGGCCGAGCTGAAGAAGGATTTCCCGCAGGGCGTGGACTACTCCATCGTCTATGACCCGACCATCTTCGTTCGCGGCTCCATCGAAGCGGTGGTTCACACCCTGTTCGAAGCCCTGATCCTGGTGGTGCTGGTGGTGGTGCTGTTCCTGCAGACCTGGCGCGCCTCGATCATCCCGCTGGCTGCCGTACCGGTATCGCTGATCGGCACCTTCGCGGTGATGCACGCCTTCGGCTTCTCGCTCAACGCGCTGTCGTTGTTCGGCCTGGTATTGGCCATCGGTATCGTGGTGGACGACGCCATCGTGGTGGTGGAGAACGTCGAGCGGAACATCGGGCTGGGCCTCACGCCCGTCGAGGCGACCAAGCGCGCCATGAAGGAAGTGACCGGGCCGATCATCGCCACCGCGCTGGTGCTGTGCGCCGTGTTCATCCCCACTGCGTTCATCTCCGGCCTCACCGGGCAGTTCTACCGGCAGTTCGCCTTGACCATCGCGATCTCCACGGTGATCTCGGCGTTCAACTCGCTGACCCTGTCGCCGGCGCTGTCCGCCGTGCTGCTCAAGGGTCACCACGAGCCGAAGGACCGCTTCTCGGTGATCCTCGACAAGCTGCTCGGCAGCTGGCTGTTCCGTCCGTTCAACCGTTTCTTCGACCGCGCCAGCCATGGCTATGTCGGAACCGTCACCCGCGTGCTGCGTGGCAGCTCCATCGCGCTGCTGCTCTATGCGGGGCTGATCGGCCTGACCTACCTGGGCTTCTCCAGCACCCCCACCGGCTTCGTGCCGCAACAGGACAAGCAGTACCTGGTGGCCTTCGCCCAGTTGCCCGACGCGGCTACGCTGGACCGCACCGAAGCGGTGATCAAGCGCATGTCGGACATCGCCGGCAAGCACCCGGGCATCGAGCACACCGTGTCCTTCCCGGGTCTGTCGATCAACGGTTTCACCAACAGCCCCAACAGCGGCATTGTCTTCACCCCGCTGAAAGACTTCAGCGAGCGTAAAGGCCCGGGCATGTCGGCCAACGAGATCGCCGCCGAGCTGAACAAGCAGTTCGCCGACATCCAGGACGCCTACATCGCCATCTTCCCGCCGCCGCCAGTGCAGGGGCTGGGCACCATCGGTGGCTTCCGCCTGCAGATCGAAGACCGCGGCAACGCCGGTTACGAGGAGCTCTACGCACAGACCCAGAACATCCTCAACAAGGCCCGCGCACTGCCGGAGCTCAACCCCATGTCGGTGTTCACCAGCTACCAGGTGAACGTGCCGCAGGTGGATGCCGCCATCGACCGCGAGAAGGCCAAGACCCACGGCGTGGCGATCAGCGACATCTTCGACACCCTGCAGGTCTACCTGGGTTCGCTGTACGCGAACGACTTCAACCGCTTCGGCCGCACCTACCAGGTGAACGTCCAGGGCGAGCAGCAGTTCCGCCTCGAACCCGAGCAGATCGGCCAGCTGAAGGTGCGCAACAACCAGGGTGAAATGGTCCCGCTGGCCACCTTCATCAAGATCAGCGACACCGCCGGCCCCGACCGCGTGATGCACTACAACGGCTTCATCACCGCCGAGATCAACGGCGCCGCTGCACCGGGCTACAGCTCCGGCCAGGCCGAGGCCGCCATCGAGCGCCTGCTCAAGCAGGAGCTGCCCAATGGCATGACCTACGAATGGACCGAGCTGACCTACCAGCAGATCCTCGCCGGCAACTCCGCGATCTATGTGTTCCCGCTCTGCGTGCTGCTCGCCTTCCTGGTGCTGGCCGCGCTGTACGAGAGCTGGGGCCTGCCGCTGGCGGTGATCCTGATCGTGCCGATGACCCTGCTGTCGGCCATTGCGGGCGTGATCCTGTCCGGTGGCGACAACAACATCTTCACCCAGATCGGCCTGATCGTACTGGTGGGCCTGGCGTGCAAGAACGCGATCCTGATCGTCGAGTTCGCCAAGGACAAGCAGGACGAAGGCATGGATCGCCTGAGCGCGGTACTGGAAGCCTGCCGTCTGCGTCTGCGGCCGATCCTGATGACCTCCATCGCCTTCATCATGGGCGTGGTGCCCCTGGTGCTGTCGTCCGGCGCCGGCGCCGAAATGCGCCATGCCATGGGTGTCGCAGTGTTCTCCGGGATGCTCGGCGTGACCTTCTTCGGCCTGCTGCTGACCCCGGTCTTCTATGTGCTGATCCGCCGCTTCATGGAAGCCCGTGAAGCGAAGAAACAGGCGCAGCAAGCGCGCATCGCCCAGAACCACGAGGCCCATCAGGCATGAGCGTCATGATCAACAATGCTGTGAGCAAGAGTGCCGTGAAACTGTTCGTCCCCTCCCTGCTCGCGCTGGCCCTCAGCGCGTGCATGGTCGGCCCCGACTACCAGAAGCCGGACACCGCGCCGGCGCAACTGGACAGCAATGCCCAGGTACAGAACTACGACCGCAGCCGTTACGAAGACGCCTGGTGGAAACAGTTCGACGACCCGGTGCTGACCCAGCTGGTCGACCAGTCCCTCAAGGAAAACCGCGAGCTGCGCGTGGCCTACGCCCGCGTGCTGGCTTCACGGGCGATCCGCGACGACGTCGCCAATGACCGTTTCCCCACGGTCACCAGCCGCGCCGAAGGCCAGGTCGGCAAGGGCCAGGTGCCCGGCCAGACCGAGGACCGGGTCAACCAGGAGCGTTACGACCTGGGCCTGGACATGATCTGGGAAGTCGACCTGTTCGGCCGCGTGCGCCGCCAGTTGGAATCCAGCGACGCGCTGAGCGAAGCCACCGTGGCCGACCTGCAGCAGCTACAGGTCAGCCTGATCGCCGAGCTCGCCGATGCCTACGGGCAACTGCGCGGTGCGCAGCTTCGCGAGAGCATTGCCAGGAGCAACCTGGAGAACCAGCGCGAATCCCGCGACCTGACCATCCAGTTGCGCGACGCCGGCGTCGGCAGCGAACTGGACGTGCAACGCGCCGAAGCGCGCCTGGCTTCCACCGAAGCCAGCGTGCCGCAACTGCAAGCCGAGGAAGTGCGCCAGCGCAACCGCATCGCCACCCTCCTCGGCCAGCGCCCGGATGCGCTGACGGTGGACTTGTCGCCGAAAAAGCTACCCGCCATCGCCAAGGCCCTGCCCATCGGCGATCCGGGTGAATTACTGCGCCGTCGGCCGGACGTGGCCTCCGCCGAACGCCGCCTGGCGGCCGCCACCGCGGATGTCGGTGTGGCCACCGCCGACCTGTTCCCGAAGGTCAGCCTCGGCGGCTTCCTCGGCTACACCGCCGGCCGTGGCTCGCAGATCGGCTCGTCCGCCGCCAGCGCCTGGGGCGTGGCCCCGAGCATCACCTGGGCGGCTTTCGACCTGGGCAGTGTGCGAGCTCGCCTGCGCGCCTCCAAGGCCGACGCCGACGGCGCCCTGGCGACCTACGAGCAGCAGGTCCTGCTGGCCCTGGAAGAGTCGTCGAACGCCTTCAGCGACTACGGCAAGCGCCAGCAGCGCCTGGTCTCGCTGGTGCGCCAGTCCGAAGCCAGCCGCAATGCCGCGCAACAGGCCGGCCTGCAATACCGCGAGGGCACCGTGGACTTCCTCAACCTGCTGGACGCCGAGCGCGAACAGCTGGCCGCAGAGGACGCCCAGGCCCTCGCGGAAGTCGACGTGTACCGCGGCATCGTGGCGATCTACAAGGCCCTTGGCGGCGGCTGGCAGCCGACGCCTGCGGCCTGATCGATCCTCCCCGGTCGAGAGTTTCTCGACCGTTCTGGCCCTGCGGTCTGACGCTCCGGACCGCGGGGCTTTTTTATGGCCATGCTTCAGCGGCGCTTCCTAGCTATTGGCAACCCGGTTCCGGAATCTGTCAGATACTTAGATGCTGATCAGTATTTTCTGATAGCAATAGAAAATAAGCTGAAGCTCGCTCGAATTCAGAATTCACTGACGCCAGGTTTAAGGAATACCGCTCAGTGTCCGACGCCGATGAAACCAGAATCCCAGCCCCTCGCCGCGGTAACGAGTTGAATGATCTCCTGCGGCGCGTGCGGCGCGGCGACGTTTTTCACCCGGACCTGAAAAGATGGCTCGTGCACCTGCAGCTGGCTGAGTTCCGCGGCCTGCAACTGGTGCTGACGAACAAGGGGCAACTGCTGGCGCAGTCTTGAGCCTTGGGCTGAGCAGTTCGTGCCGTTATGATCCAGCGCGACTTGCCAGGGATCAAAAGAGTTCGCCCTCGCCCTGGCCTAGACTTTCTATATCGGAATTTTCAGACAAGGATTCGCCATGGACGCCACCGCCCACTTCATCCCCCTGGACCCCACGTCCCTCTTCATCACCCTCGGCATCCTCGTCTTCGGCATGTTCATGCTGGGGATCGGCTTCACCATCCGCCAGCGCCCGGTGGGTGTGTTCCTGATGTGGGTCGGCACACTGAGCATGCTGTCGATCATCGCCTACCGCATCTACATCGCTACCTCCGTGTAACGCAGGCAAAAAAATGGCGCCCTCCCGCGCCATTTCCATTTCTTCCAGCCTCAGCGCTGCATTGCCCGCGCGTATCCCTTGGGCGAAAAGCGCAACGTCACGCCCAGCATCAGCACCACCGACACCGCCAGCAGGATCCACGACGCCTGGAAGCTCCCGGTGCTGTCACGCAGCCAACCGGTGACGTAGGGCACGATGCCGGTAACGATGAAGCCGATGCCCTGTACGAAGGCCGCCAGCCGACCGGCCGCGCCGGCATCGGCGAGGTGATCCAGGGTCAGCGTCAGGCTCAGCGCAAAGCAGGCGCCCAGGCCGTAGCCGATCATCGCCACCCAGATACCCGGCAGGTACAGCGGCGCCGAGATCAACCCGATGAAGCCCGCCAGTTGAATCAGCAGGCACAGACACAGCCAGCCGCGGCGATCCAGCGAGCGGCGGATCAGCAACGGGATGGTCAGCGCAGCGATCACCTGGAAGATGGTCATCAGGCCGATCAGCTGTCCACTGGCCTGGGCCGTCCAGCCCAGTTGGCGGTAATACACCGGCAGCCAGGCCACCATGCTGGTGTAGCCGCCATTGATCAGGCCGAAGTACAGCGCCAGCAGCCAGGCGCGACGGCTGCCGAAATAGTGCTGCGCCTTCTGCCGGGGCGGCGCCGCCACCGGCGTTTCCCGCGGGCGGGCCAGCGCCCAGAGCACCAGGCCGACAATGGCCAGCAGCAGCCAGGCGCCGAGACCGTCCTGCCAGCGATGGAAGTGTTCCGAAACCACCGGAGCCAGGACTGCGGCGCTACCGCCGCCAGCCATCAGCGATGCCGAGTAGAGACCCATGGCGGACGGCACCTTGTGCGGGAACCAGCGCTTGATCACCCCCGGCACGAACGCCTGGATCACCGCCACGCCGCAGCCCGCCAGCACCGCGCTGGCGATCAGCGCGAAGCCGCTGTCCAGCAGCAGCCGCCAGAAGCATGCCGCGCCGATGGCCAGCAGGCCGAGCACCATGCCCCGGCTCTCGCCCAGGCGCGGGCCGACCCACGGCAGCCCCAGGGCGAACAGCCCCATGCACAGCACTGGCAGTACCGTCAGCATCGACAGGCCCTGGAAGCCCAGGCCGGTGGCGTCGTGGATGTCGGCCAGCAGCGGGCCGATGGAGGTGAGGATCGGCCGCAGGTTGATGCCCAGCGCGACGATCACCAGCAAGCCGATCCAGCCGGCGCGCACGTTCTGCTCGCTGCCGCTCTGCGCGCTCGCCATGGCGATGCTGCGACTCACGAGCGGAGCTCCTGCCAGTGATCGTAGAGGCCTTCCTCGCCGCTCGGGCGCAGGGCCCGCAGCGGCACCGCCTGCCATTGCGGCGGCTGGGTCATCTGCTGGTACACGGCGGAAGTCGACAGCCCAAACGGCTCGCCATCGTCGTTGGAATAGGCGAAGTACGCGCCTTCCACGCCACACAGGTGCATGGCCGCCAGGCACATGGGGCAAGGGTGTCCGCTGGCGTAGATCACGCAGCCGTCCAGCCGCGACATGCCCAGCACCGCCGAGGCGCGGCGGATCGCCAGCAGCTCGGCATGGGCGGTGGGGTCGAAATCCAGGTGGATGGAGTTGGCGGCGCGGGCAATCACCCGGCCGTCCTTGACCAGCACGGCGCCGAACGGGCGGCCGCCGGCCTCGATGTTGTCGCGGGCCAGTTGCAGGGCCTCGCGCATGAAGACTTCGTGTGACATGGCAGTTTCCAGCGAATCGGTTCGATCAATGCGCGCCGGCGACTTCCAGCATCCTGGCGATGGTGGTCTGGTTGCGCTGGCGGGCGTGTTGCAGCGGCGTGACGCCGTCGTTGTCGGCCAGGTTCAGGTTCGCCCCGGCTTCTATGAGTTGTTTCACGATGGCCTGGTGCCGCGGGCCGCCGTCGCTGAGCAGGATGGCTTCGAGCAACCCGGTCCAGCCCAGCTTGTTGACGTGATCGGGGTCGACGCCGGCCTTGAGCAGGGTCGCTACCACGTCCACATGGCCACGCTCGCAGGCCGGTATCAGCGCCGTGCCGCCATAGCGGTTGGTGCTGCGCAGGTCGGCGCCGTGGGCCAGGGTCAGCTGGAGGATATCCAGACGTCCCGCGGCACCGGCCAGCAGGTAGGCACTGTCGTGGATGCGGTTCTGCCGGTTGACGTCGGCGCCGGCGGCGATCAGCAGCCGCGCGACTTCCACGCGGTTCTGGGCGGTGGCCAGCAGCAGCGGCGTGTTGCCCTGCCCGTCGGTCACATCCACTGGCACACCGCGTTGGAGCAGCGTCGCCACCTCGGCTTCCCGGCCGTCGCTTGCGGCGCCCAGCAGTGCGTCCGCGGCGGCACGGCTGTGCACGTCCTCGGTCTGGATGGTCGGCATGTCCATGGGCGCTCCCCCGCGATGGCTGTCGTGCCTCGAATCACTCTCGATAATGAGCAGTCGCAGTATGACAAAGGGATTTTCTATGCTGAAATTAAATAGAAACATGAGTTTCAGTGGGAATCCAAATGCTTGACCCCAACCTGCTGCGCAGCTTCGTGATGGTAGTGGACGCCGGCAACTTCACCCGCGCCGCCGAATTGCTGCACCTCACCCAGTCCACCGTCAGCCAGCAGATCCTGCGCCTTGAACAGAGCCTGGACTGTCGTCTGCTGGACCGCAGCCAGCGCCAGGTGCTGCCCACTGAACAGGGCGAACGGCTGCTGGGCTATGCACGGCGCATCCTCGAACTGGGCTCGGAGGCCCGTGAGGCTCTGAGCAGTGAGCACAGCGAGGGCGTGCTGCGCCTGGGGATGCCGGAAGACTTCGCCGGCGAGCGGATGATGCCGCTGCTGGCGGCCTTCAGCGCCGAACGCCCGCGGCTGCGCCTGGAGGTCTCCAGCGGTCTCAGCCAGGAGCTGTTGCGCCAGTACCGCAGCGGCGAGTTGGACCTGGCGCTGGTCAAGCAATGGGGCGCCGATGCCGATTGCCTAACGCACTGGCCCGAACCGTTGGCCTGGCAGGACAGCGCCGCCACCCCCGCCGCCGCGCGCGACCCGTTGCCGCTGGTGGTATTTCCGCTGGGCGCGCTGTACCGCCAGGAGATGATCCACGCGCTGGAAGCCAGCGGCCGGCGATGGCGCATCAGTTACAGCAGCGCGAGCCTGGCCAGCTTGTCAGCCGCGGTGGCAGCCGGCATGGGCGTCAGCCTGTTGCCACTGCGCGGGCGCCACGAAGGCCACCGGGTGCTGACCGCCGAGGAGGGTTTTGCGCCCATCGAGGGGCTGGAGCTGGCACTCTACGCCCGCCCGGAACTGGGCAGTGCCGGGCGCCGCCTGTGCGAGCAACTGCGTGATCTGTGTACCCAGCTGGCGGCGCTGCCAGCGGAGTACTGAGCCACTCAGCCCGTAGCGCCGAGACGCTCGAAGAATTGCTCGGCCGGCACGGGCTTGCCGAGCAGGAAGCCCTGTAGCGAATCGCAACCCAGGCGGGTGAGGAAGCTCTGCTGGCCGGAGGTTTCCACCCCTTCGGCAACGATGCGCAAATCCAGCGCCTGGCCCAGGGCGACGATGGCCGAGACGATGGCGGCGTCGTCGCTGTCCTGCTCCAGGTCGCGGACGAAACCGCGGTCGATCTTCAACTCGTTGGCCGGCAGGCGCTTGAGGTACAGCAGGCTGGAATAGCCGGTGCCGAAGTCGTCGATGGACAGGTCCACGCCCATCTCCGACAGCTTGCCGAGGATTTCCAGGCTGGAATCGGCATCGCGCATCGCCGTGGTCTCGGTGATTTCCAGGGTCAGGCAGCGCGCCGGCAAATGATGGCGCTGCAGCGCATCGGCCACCGATTGCACCAGTGCCGCATGGCAGAACTGCAGGGCCGAGAGGTTCACCGCCACCCGCCAGCTTTCGTGGCCCTGCAGGTACCACTCGCGCATCTGCCGGCAGGCCTCGTCGAGCACCCAGTCGCCGATGGGGATGATCAGCCCGGTGCGTTCGGCCAGGGCGATGAAGGTATCGGGCATCAGCAGCCCGCGTTGCGGATGCTGCCAGCGCAGCAGCGCCTCGGCGCCGATGGGTTCGCCGCTGGCGGCAAACTTGGGCTGGTAATGCAGGATGAATTCACGACGGTCCAGGGCGGCGCGCAGGTCGTGCAGCAGCTGCAGGTGGTTACGCGCATTGGTGTTCATCGATTGTTCGAAGAAGCTGTAGCCGTTCTTGCCATTGCCCTTGGCGTGGTACATGGCTGCGTCGGCGTTGCGCAGCAGCTCCTGCTGGCTGGTGCCGTCGCCCGGATAGAGCGCGATACCAATACTGGCGGCGATGCGCAGCTCCTGCCCGGCCACCTGGAACGGCTGGGCCAGCAGGCTGACCTGCTGGCTGGCGACGCTCACCGCGTCTTCGGCTTCGGCGAGCGCCACCAACATCACGAATTCATCGCCGCCGATGCGCGCCACGGTGTCGTCGCTGCGCAGGTTGCCACACAGACGCAACGCCACATCCTTGAGCAACAGGTCGCCGACATGGTGGCCGAACGCATCGTTGACCGGCTTGAAGCCATCGAGGTCGAGGAACATCAGCGCGAAGTAGCCGCCGTTGCGCTGGACCTTGCCGATCATCTGCTCGACGCGGTCTTCCAGCAGGATGCGGTTGGGCAGACGGGTGAGGTTGTCGTGCAGGGCGAGCTGGGTCAGCTCCTGGTTGGCCTGGGCCAGCGACGAGGTGAGCTGTGCCGTGCGCGACTCCAGGCGCGCATCCAGCACCGACGTGAGCAGCGCGATGCCAATGATCGCCAGGGTCACGATGACGACCAGCATCGCCAGCCAGTCGCTGCTCAGCCCGTTGGGGGATGCGCCGCAGAAGCTGCCCTCGGGAAAGCGCGCCGCGGCCATGCCGGTGTAGTGCATGCCGACGATAGCCAGGCCCATCACCAACGCTGCGCCACCCCGGGCCAGGCGCACATAGGGGGTGTTCTGCCGCAGCTTGAAGGCGATCCACAATGCGGCGCCGGACGCCGCCACGGCGATCGCCAGAGAGAGCCCGAACAGCGTCGGGTCGTAGTCGATGCCCGGCTGCATCAGCATTGCGTACATGCCCAGGTAGTGCATGCAACTGATCCCGGCGCCCATGGCCAGCGCGCCGCAGATCAGTTGCCAGAGCGGTAGCCGCTCCTGGCTGACCAGCGCCAGGGCGAAGCCGGAACTGAGTACGGCGATGGCCAGCGACAGCAGGGTCAGGGTGAGGTCGTAACCCAGCGGGATCGGCAGGCTGAAGGCAAGCATGCCGATGAAGTGCATCGACCACACGCCGATTCCCATGGCCACCCCGCCGCCACCGATCCACAGCAGCACCGGCCAGCCGCGGGTAGTCGCGATGCGCCCGGCCAGGTCCAGGGCGGTGTAGGACGCCAGCATGGCGACGCACAGCGAGATCAGGACGAGGGCGGGATCGTAACTACCGGTAAGCATGGGGAATCTCGATGCACAACAAGGCGCGCGGGCAAAATACGGCTTCGCGCCCGAGCGGGCGCGCAAAAGCCTGGAATTCTAGCGAAGACCGGTTAAGCGGAACCAGCGCTTGCGGTGGAATTTCTATCGGCATGCCCGCAGCCGCCTTGAGACCATTCAGCGGCACGGCCGGATGATCCATCGCAGGACCTTGCCAGCCGGACCGGCTACCCTTGCCTTGTCCCCCCTCACCGGAGCCGCTTCCCTTGGCGAAGCAACCCTCGATACTGACCTTGCCGTTCCGCCGCCTGGCCAATCCCTACACCCGTTATCGCTACGCCGCCTGGATCCACTGCGTGCGCGTCGGCCTCGCCCTGCTCGCCTCGATGCTGCTGACCAGCGCGCTGAAACTGCCGCACGGGCTCTGGGCCTCGGTGACGGTGCTGGTGGTGATGGGCGGGCTGGTGCACCAGGGGACGATCCGCGGCAAGTCCTACGAACGGGTGCTCGGCACCCTGGCTGGCGCGGCGCTGGGTCTGTGCGTGATCGCGGTCTACGACCGCACGCGCTCGCTCGCCCTCACCTACCTGGTGATGTCGGTGCTGGGCGCAGCCTCGGCCTTCTATGCGATTCGCCGTCCCGGCTATGTCGCGCTGCTGGCGGGGATCACCATGTGCATTGTCGCCGGCCCCGGCGAGACTGGCTTTACCGAAGGGTTGTGGCGCTCGGCCAATGTGCTGATCGGTGTCGCGGTGGCCCTGGTCTTCTCGCAGATCTACCCGTTGCGGGCGGTCTACGTCTGGCGCTACCTGCTCTCGGACAACCTGCGCGCCTGTGCGCGAATGTACGGGCAGTTGTCGTCCAACCACGACTTTACCGCCGAGCATTTCGCCCGCCAGCTGGAAGAACTGGACCATCGGCTGGTGGCTTCGCGTGCCCACCTGGGTCCGGTATCGCGGGAGACGGGCATGCCGCTGCGCGAGCTGGAGATACTCCAGCGCATCCATCGCGCCATCATGGGCACCCTGGAATCGCTGATCGCCTCGCGGCAGTTCGCCGCCCAGGCCGGGGAGATAGAACCGGTGCCTGCCAGCCTCGACACCCACCGGCAGATCATCGGACGCCTGTTGCTGCAATCGGCCCACGCCCTGAAGTTCAGCCGCACCAGCAAGCTGGTCCAGGCCTGCCAGGGCCTGGACAACCTGCCGGCACGGCCGCACAACCTGACCGATTCCTTCGAGAAACAGGGTTTCTACTGGCTGACTCTGCGCCTCTACGAGCAGGTGGAGATGCTCTCGGCAAAACTCGCCAGCACCTCCACCCATTGGAACATCCAGAGCCGCGACCGGGCCTGAGCCCGGCCGTGCTGCGCTTACCAAGAGCCCATCAGGCGCCGAAGCCGCCGTCGATGGTCAGGCTGGCGCCGGTGATGTAGCCGGCTTCCGGGCCAGCCAGGTAGGCGACGAAGGCGGCGATCTCTTCCGCGCGGCCGTAACGGCCTACCGCCATCAGGTCCATCAGCGATGCGGCGAAGTCGCTGTCGGCCGGGTTCATGTCAGTGTCCACCGGACCGGGCTGCACGTTGTTCACGGTGATGCCGCGCGGGCCGAGGTCACGAGCCAGGCCCTTGGTCAGACCGACGATGGCCGACTTGCTCATGGCGTAGACCGCGCCGCCGCCGAAGGGCATGCGGTCCGCGTTGGTGCTGCCGATGGTGATGATGCGCCCGCCCTGCCCCATATGCCGCGCAGCGGCCTGGGTGGCGACGAACACGCTGCGCACGTTCACTGCCAGGGTGCGGTCGAGGTCTTCCAGGCTGAACTCTTCCACCGGGGCGATGGCCAGCACGCCGGCGTTGTTCACCAGGATATCGATGCCGCCCAGGCGCTGGGCGGCGGTATCGATGGCGCTCTGCACGGACGCCGCGTCGCCGCTGTCGGCCTTCAGCGCTAGGGCGCGGCCGCCGGCAGCTTCGATGCTGGCGGCAAGGTCTTCGGCCTTCTGCGCCGAGCTGACGTAGGTGAAGGCCACGGCGGCGCCTTCGCGGGCCAGGCGCTGCACGATGGCAGCGCCGATGCCGCGGGCACCGCCTTGTACGAAAGCGACTTTGCCAGCAAGGGATTGGGTGGTGGTGGTCATGATGCGTCTCCGAAACAGGAAGTGGGATTAAGTTCGACGGGGCCAGTTTCCCCTTCGTACTCGTTACTCGGTAGCCAGCAATCGCTATATTCAGTCGATACCAAACGTCCGGAATACCACCCATGGAAAGCCTGATCAGTATCGAATGCTTCGTCCGCAGCGCCGAAGCCGGCAGCTTCGCGGCGGCCGCGCGGCGTCTGGGCCTGACCCCGGCGGCAGTGAGCAAGAACGTCGCCCGCCTGGAAAACAACCTGGGCGTGCGGCTGTTCCAGCGTAGTACCCGCAGCCTGACCCTGACTGAATCGGGTGAGCGATTTCTCGATGAAGCCGGCGGCGGCCTGGCCAGCCTGCAGAGCGCCATCGCCAACCTGGCCAGCGCCGATGGCCAGCCCAGCGGGGCGCTGAAGGTGAGCATGGGGCTGGTGTTCGGCCGCGATTACATCCTGCCGCTGCTGGGAGACTTCCTGGCCCGCTATCCGGCGATCCGCCCGGACTGGCACTTCGACAATCGCCAGGTCGACCTGATCGCCGAGGGCTTCGACGCGGCCATCGGAGGCGGCTTCGAACTGCCGCCCGGCGTTGTCGCACGCAAGCTCTGCCCGGCGCACCTGGTGCTGCTGGCCTCGCCGGCGTACCTGGAAGGCCGCCCGGCGATCCGCTATCCGTCGGACCTGCCCAGCCATGACGGCATCCGCATCCGCTCGCCGCAGACCGGGCGCGTCCGCCCCTGGCCGCTGACCAACCGCCAGCAGTCCCAGGCGCCGATCGCGCTGAAGGAGCGCATGACCTTCAGCGACCCGGAGGCGGCGTGCGTCGCCGCGCTCATGGGCCTGGGCGTGACCCTGGTCAGCATGCAGCACGCGGTGCCCTACCTGGACGACGGCCGCCTGGTACGCGTGCTGCCGCAGTGGTACGTGGATGCCGGCAACACGGCGCTCTACTATGCCGCGCAGAAACTGCTGCCGGCCAAGACGCGGGTATTCGTCGACTATGTCATCGAGCACTTCCGCAGCCAGGGCCTGGAGCGGAAGTTCAGCGCCATCTGACCAGCGACACGGCGGATCGGCATTTTCCTGACTAGCGTCAGAAATGAAATGAATTCGCGGGGAAAGCGCTTGTCGATTGTTAGCAAGCTAACTTAATTTCGAATTTCTTCGATTCGGCAAATGAGATGCAAGGAGAACCTGCATGAAAAAGTACGCTCTGCTCCTGGCCATGGTGTTTTCCGTACCGGCTTTCGCTGACAGTGCGCTGTGCGATGGCAACCTGCAGCAGATCAACGACTTCCTCAAGACCGCTAGCAAGAACGCGACCGGCGTAAAGGTCAACGCGGTCCATGAGTACCTCGCCAAAGCCGAGGAAGCGAAGAAGGCCGGCAACTACGAGGAGTGCGTCAACCAGTCCAGCCAGGCACTACGCGTGATCAAGAAGCCCGCCAACCGCTGATAATCACTGGACAGGAAAAGCCCCGCCTAGGCGGGGCTTTTTCATGGGTGCTGACAGGTGCTCGGCTCAGCCGCAGGAAACCTGCTTCACCACCTGATTGTCGTCAACATCAATGTTCAGGCGCTGCGAGTTGTACTCCATGGTCACCGGCTGGTGCGGAGTGAGCACGCGGGCGACACTGGCGCCGGCATCGCGGCGCGCCTCTTCGGTCAGCGTCGGGGTAACGACCTTGCCGATGATCGACTGCACCGCCTTGGCATTGCAGGTGCCGGTCATCGCCGGCGAGCTGTCCGCGGCCGGCTGGGCGGCATCGGACGGGGAATCCTTAGAACTGCAACCGGCTAGCGCGGCGACAGCGAGAAGCGACAAGAGAGTCACTCGGTTGAAGGGCATGGAAGGTCTCCCTGGTTCTTCATGGAAAAAACGCGAAAGGCGCCACCTTACCAGCCCCAGGGCTGCGGCGGCGCGATGGATGTATTGCAGGCTGATACATGCAGGCCCGTCGCAGAGCCTTGCAGCACCATTTACACAACCTTTACACCAGCGGCGTTACGATTCTTTCGAGGCCGATGTCTCATAGATACCGGGATCCTCGCCGGGTTCCTCAGGAGGTGCATCATGCTTCACCGTCTCCCCCAGATCGCCCTGCTCTGCGCTGGCCTAGCCCTCGCAGGTCAAGCCGCGGCCAACAGCAACACTGATGCCGCTGCCATCGGCGCCGTGGTCGGTGCCGTTGTCGGGGGTGCAGTGGTTGCCGGCTCGCAACCCGCGCCAGCGCCCTATTACGCGCCGCCACCCCCGGTGGCGTACTACCCGCCGCAGCCGGTTTACTACCAACCGGCGCCGGTCTACCAACCCGTCTACCAGCCGGTCTACCGCCCGGTGGTGGTGGTGCCGGGCCCGCGTTACTACGGGCCGCCTCGCTACTATGGTCTGCCGCGCTATTACGGCCCTGGCTACTACGGCCCGCCGGGACACTACCGTCACTGGTAATAGCCATTACGGACAAAAGACCCCGCCTCCTGGCGGGGTCTTTCATTCAGGCCGGCAGGCGAATGCTGCCGGCCAGTTCCTCGAACAACGTCACCACCGCCCGCAAGGCCCGGCAGTCTGGCCGGGTCAGCAGCCAGAGATGGATGCTGCAGCCGGGCAGTTCCGGCTCCAGCACCTGCAAGCCGTCGTCCGGGCGCAGCAGGAACGCCGGCAGCGCCGCCAAGCCCAGGCCTGCGCGGCACAGGTCCAGCACCGACAGCATGCTGTTGCAGCGGTAAGCCGGCAGCACCGAGGGGTAAGCCTGGCGACGCCAGGCAACGCTGGAGTGATCGGGGAGAAAGTCATCCGGGGCGATCCAGCTCATTTCCTGCCAGGGACGGTCGCCCTGCTCGGCCAGGTAATCGCGATGGGCGCAGAGGATGTAGTGCACCTCGCCCAGCTTGCGTCCCACCAGGTGCTCCGGCGGCGCATTGGTCAGACGCAGGGCGATGTCGGCATCGCGGCGACTGAGGTTGGCGAAGGCATTGGAAGTGGTCAGCTCCAGGTTGAGCGCCGGGTAGCGCTTCATGAAGCGCGCCAGCGCAGGCAGGAGCAGGCCCTGCAACACGGTATCGGAACAGGTCAGGCGCACGGTGCCACTGAGCACGTCGTGCCCCTGCTCCAGCCCCAGGCGTGCCGCTTCCAGCGCCTGCTCGGCCAGTTCCGCCTGGGTCGCCAGTTGCTGTGCGGTGGCGGTCGCCAGGTAGCCGTTGCGGCCCTTCTCGAACAGCGCGGTACCCAGCGCCTTCTCCAGCCTGCGCACGGCACGGAATACGGTGGAAACGTCTACCTCGAGCAATTCCGAGGCACGGGCAAGGCTGCCCCCGCGCACCAGCGCCAGCACCAGGGCGAGATCGGCGTATTCCAGACGGTATTGCATCGACGCACTCCAAGGTTGCGCAACCGCCCATTTTCGATTGCGCCTGCGCAACTATAAATTGCCTCCCATGGGCCCGCCAATGGGCCACGACGCCGGGGGGAACAACGGATGGGAAAACGTCGTAAAACACTGCGGATCGGCCTGATCGGCGACCGCGACAGCCGCGTCACCGCCCACTGGGCGATACCCCTGGCCCTGCAGCAATCGCTGCTGCCGCATTCGGGGACCCTGCGCGTGGACTGGCTGGATACCCCGCGCCTCGCCGAAGGCCTGGAGTTGGAGGGGTACTCGGGCTTCTGGTGCATCCCCGGCAGCCCCTACCTGAACACCGAAGGTGCCTTGCGCGCGATCCGCTTCGCCCGCGAGCGCGAGGTGCCCTTCCTTGGTACCTGCGGTGGCTTCCAGCATGCCCTGCTGGAGCGCGCTCGCCATGTACTGGCCTGGAGCGACGCGGCCCATGGGGAACTGGAACCGGAGGCGACGCAACAGGTGGTCCATGCGCTGCCCTGCTCCCTGCTGGAAGTCAGCGAGACCATCCGTCTCACGCCCGGTTCGAACCTGGCGGCCATCTACGGGCTGCCGGAGATTCGTGAAGGTTACCGCTGCCGCTACGGCGTGAACCCCGAGTTCCAGGACGTCCTGTTCGGCGGCTCGCTGCGCGCCTGTGCCCGCGGCGAGGACGACAGCATTCGCGCGCTGGAAGCCGCCGACCATCCGTTCTTCATCGCCACCCTGTTTCAACCCGAGCGCAAGGCCCTGGCCGGCATCGCCGTACCGCTGGCCGAGGCGCTCCTGTCCGCCGCGTTCCGCCATCATTCCAGCCGAATAGGGAGTCCCGCATGATCGCCAGCACACCGCAACCGCCATACTACGCCGTGACCTTCACTTCCTACCGAACCGAGCTGGACGAAGGCTACGGCGCCACTGCCGAGCGCATGCTCGAGTTGGCGGCGCAGCAGGACGGCTTCCTTGGCGTCGAGTCCGCCCGGGGTGCCGATGGCCTGGGCATCACGGTGTCCTACTGGCGCGACGAAGTCGCCATCTGCAGCTGGAAGCAGCAGAGTGAACACCGCATGGCGCAGCAGGCCGGCCGCCGCGACTGGTACAGCGCCTTCCGCGTGCGCATCAGCCGCGTCGAGCGCGAGTACGGTTTCGAACGCTGAGCGACCCGTTCTGGCCCAGACACGACATGCCGGGTTCGATGCCCGGCACACATCGTCTAGGCTGGTCCCCATTGAGCAAGGGGGACCGACGCATGCACCGACAAGCCAGTGAACTGCAGGCCGCCTACCTGGGCGAGGTCCGCGGCGAAAACTTCTTTCTCGGCCTGGCCGAGCAATTGCCCGAAGGCGCAGCCTCAATGCTCCTGCTGGCACGGCTGGAGCGCCAGACCGGCCTGCGCATGGCACGCCTGCTGCAGCGCCACGGCCTGCCGCTGGGCGACACCGCCCATGCCGCCGCCCAGGGCCGGCAACGTGCCGCCGACTGGCTCGGGCTCGGCTGGTCGCAGACTCTGGAGAAACTCGAAGTCCTGGTGGCACCTTACGTCCAGCGCTACGACAGCCTGGCCATCGAGGGTGACGACGATGACCGCGACATACTCGACGAACTCGCCGAGCACGAACGTGCCCTGCTGGAATTCACCCGCCTCGCCCGCCAGGGTCAGATAAGCGCGGCCAAGGCTACCATCACTCGCCTGCTGGCCGTACCGGCCTGAAACCGACAAGGAGCATGCCCATGGCCCTGTCGCCCTTCCACCTGGCCATCCCCGTCTATGACCTGGCACTGGCGCGGCGTTTCTATGGCGAGGTACTGGGCCTCGGCGAGGGCCGCAGCAGCGCTCAGTGGGTGGATTTCGACTTCTTCGGTCACCAGTTGGTGATCCACCTGCACCCGCGTACAGCCAGCCAGACGGCCGCGCATACCACTGCCGTGGACGGCCACGATGTGCCGGTGCCGCACTTCGGCGTAGTGCTGGACTGGGAGGACTGGGAGCGCCTGGCGCAGCGCCTGCGCGAGCACGGCACGCAGTTTGTCATCGAGCCCCACGTGCGCTTCCAGGGACAGGTGGGCGAGCAGGCGACGTTCTTCTTCTTCGACCCTTGCGGCAATGCCCTGGAGTTCAAGTCGTTCAAGGATATCGGCCAGCTGTTCGCTTCCTGACCGTCGGTCAGGCGTGGAAATCGCCTTCATGCCACATGGAAATCTCCTACATAGCACCTGATAGCCAGTTCCTAGGATAACGCCCGTCTCCAACGCTCACCCTGAGGTGACTCGACGTGCGCCCCATCCGCTGGATTCCGTTTTACCTGTTCTGCACCCTGGGTGCGTCCATCGCCCTGGCAGATGATTACGACGCGCCAGACTGGCGTCGTTACGAAAGCGCCGTGATCGACCGGAGCTTCTCGCCCGCTGGCCACGCTTCGCGTGGCGGCGAGCAACGCGGCGTGGCCCATCGCATGCAGCGCAACGGGGAATTCTCACAAGCACACCAACGAAGCGCCGCGGTCCTGGCCTCCCGTGGCCACGACCTGGGCAGCCGGCAATTCAGCCCGGTAGACACCTCGCGCATCGTCGAGCGCGCCCACGAGCTGATCGGCACTCCCTACCGCTGGGGCGGTGAAAGCGAGGAAAACGGCTTCGACTGCAGCGGTCTGCTCGTCTATCTCTACCGCAGCATCGCCAACCGCAAGCTGCCGCGCACCACCCATTCGATGATTGCCCAGCGCCAGAACGAAGTCAGCCGCGCCGAACTGCAACCCGGCGACGCGGTCTTCTTCAACCACAACGGCGGCGGCAGCGCCAGCCATGTCGGCCTGTATATCGGCGACGACCGCTTCATCCACGCGCCGCGAACCGGCAAGACCATTCGTATCGACTCCCTGGACAACAGCTACTGGAACCGCAGCTACACCACGGCCCGCCGTTTCAGTGGTTGATACGACTGATCATCGAGGGCAGGTCACCTACACACCATCAATCAGAAATGCCCTACCCGAATTTGCAGTATTCCCACGTTAACTCTTCCCAGGAGATTTCTAAGATGGCGCCCCGTTTTACTCGTTAGTCACACGATGTAGCCCAAATGCGCCCCCTGATTCTCCTGAGTACAGCATTGCTGCTCATTCTTTCCGTTCCGCCGGCCGAAGCCCGCGAGAGCAAAGGCCTGCTACCGCACAAGACCAGCGCGAAACTCGCGCGCGCAGCACAGGGCAAACCGCTCAACCGGAACAACGTCCGCCTGCACACAGCGGCGAAGCGCCCGTTGCAGTCCGGCGTGCACAAGCCCCAGCTGAGCAGCAGTTCGCGGGTAGTTGCCCGTGCGCGCCAGCTGGTCGGCATCCCCTATCGCTTCGGCGGCACCACGGTAACCAGTGGATTCGACTGCAGCGGCCTGCTGGTCTATCTGTTCCGCACGGAAGCTGGAATGAAAGTGCCACGCACCACCGGCGAAATGATCGAGAGCGGTGGCAGGCGCGTCGATCGCCACGACCTGCGCCCCGGCGACGCCGTGTTCTTCAATCGCAACGGTCGCGGCAGTGTCAGCCACGTCGGGCTGTACATCGGCAACAACCAGTTCATCCATGCGCCCAGTACCGGCGAAAGCGTCCGCATGGATTCGCTGGCGCAAAGCTACTGGCAGCGCAGTTTCACCACCGCCCGCCGCTTCAACGGCTGAACCACACCTCATTAAGGGATGCATGTGCATGTCCAGCGTTCGGGTCGAGATCGTGCGTTATACCGACGAGTGTTTCGCCGGCTGGGCCGAGTGCCGCCTGATCGATGCAGCGGGCCGTGCCTGGCGTTTTCTCAAGCCGCGCGCGCGGCTGCGTACCGAGCAGGAAGACGACAGCCTTCCGGCAGTCGGCCATATCGACTGTGAAGTCCTGGAACGAGGCGATGGCACGGCGCTGGTGAGCACCGCGCGACCGCGCGGAATCACCTCGCTGGATGGCGAGAGCCGCTTCCGTATCCCTCTGAGCGCACTGAGCGAGGACTGACCCAGCGTCAGTCCCGGGTCGCCTGCCCTTCCTCGGCGATCTTCGCCGCATCCCAGCCACCGCCCAGTGCGGCGATCAATTGCACACTGGCAGTCAGCCGGCTGCCAGTCAGGGTCAGCAGCGTGCGCTCGTTGGACAGCGCGGCCGTCTGGGTGGTGACGACATCGCTGTAGTCGATGGTCCCAGCCTTGTACTGGTTGGTGGTCAGGCGCAGCGCCTCGCGCGCGGCGTCGAGCGCTTCCTGCTGCACCCCGCTCTCCTCTTCCAGCACCTTGAGCTGGACCATGTAGTCCTCGACCTCGCGGAAGCTGTCCAGCACGGTCTGCCGGTAGCTGGCCACGGTCTGATCGTAACTCGCCTCGGCCTGCTCGACCTGGGAGGCGATCAGCCCGCCGTCGAACAGCGTCATGGCGAACTGCGGGCCGATGGACCAGTAACGGTTAGGCGTCTCGATCCAGTTCTGGAAGCTGCCGCTGCGGTAGCCGCCGGCGGCGGTGAGGGTCAGGTCGGGGAACCAGGCAGCCTTGGCCACGCCGATCTTGGCGTTGGCGGAGATCACCTGGCGCTCGGCCGAGGCCACGTCCGGGCGGCGCTGCAATATCTCCGACGGCAGTAGCGCGGGCACTGACGGCAGGCTCGGCACACCTTCCACGGCGGCCAGGGAGAACTGCGCCGGCGGTACGCCGACCAGCACCGCGATGGCGTGCTCAAGCTGTGCACGCTGGTACTTCAGGTCGATGGCCTGGGCCTCGGTGCTTTTCAGCTGGGTGCGCGCCTGGGCGACGTCGGCCTTGGTGACGATGCCGGCGTTGTACTGGTTCTCGGTGAGCTTGAGCGAGCGCTGGTAGGCCGTGACCGTGTCGTTGAGCAGCTTGATCTGCTGGTCCATCACGCGCAGCTGCAGGTAGTTCTGGGTCAGCTGGGATTGCAGGGAAAGACGCGAGTTGGCCAGGTCCGCGGCGCTGGCATCCATGCTGGCAGTGTCGGCTTCCAGCTGGCGGCGCAGCTTGCCCCACAGATCGAGCTCCCAACTCACGCCCAGGCTCGCCGAATAGCTGTTGCTGATCGAACTGCTGCCGCCACCACTGCTGACGGTGGAGCCATCGGGCAGGCGTACGCTGCCGCCGCTGCCGGTGCCCTGGCCGGAACGGGTCTTGCCGACGTCGGCACTGATGGTCGGGAAGAACGAGGAACGCGCGCCCTTGGCCAGCGCCTGGGCCTGGCGGTAGGAAGCGACCGACTGCGCCAGGGTCTGGTTGGCGGCAACCAGTCGGGTCTGTAGGTCGTTCAGCGTGGCATCGCCGTACAGTTCCCACCAGGCGCCATGGTTGAAGCCGTCCTGCGGCTTCGCCAGTTGCCAGCCCTCGCCCTCCTTGAAGCTGGCGGGCACCGTCAGCTCGGGGCGCTGGTAGTCCGGACCGATGGCACAACCGGCCAGGGCCACGGCCAGCGCCAGAGCCAGCGGAGTGAGCAGGGAACGGGAACGGATCATACGGGTGTCTCCAGGGCGCCGTCGGTTTTCACACCGCGCTTCTTGTTGACCCAATGGCGCAGGCGGTCGAGGTAGAGGTAGACGACGGGGGTGGTGTAGAGGGTCAGCAACTGGCTGCCGATCAGGCCGCCGACGATGGTCATGCCCAGCGGGCGGCGCAGCGCGGCGTCGCCGCCGATGCCGAAGATCAGCGGCAGCGCGCCGAGGATGGCGGCCAGGGTGGTCATCATGATCGGCCGGAAGCGCTTCATCGCCGCTTCGAGGATCGCATCGCGCGGCGACAGACCGAGTGTGCGTTCGGCGTCCAGGGCGAAGTCGATCATCATGATGGCGTTCTTCTTCACGATGCCAATCAGCAGGATCACCCCGATCAGCGCGATCAGCGACAGTTCGGTGCGGAACAGCATCAGCGTGAGCAACGCACCGACGCCCGCCGAGGGCAGCGTCGAAAGAATGGTCAGCGGATGCACGTAGCTCTCGTAGAGGATGCCCAGCACGATATAAACCGACACCAGCGCCAGCAGGATCAGCCAGGGCATGTCGTTCTGCGTGTCCTGCACCGCGCCGGCGTTGCCTTCGAAGGTGGCCTGGATTTCCATCGGCAGATGGATGGGTTCCACCGCCGCCAGGATCGCGTCGCGGGCCGGGCCGATCTGCGCGCCCTGGGCGAGGTTGAAGGAGAAGGTGGTCGCGGCGAACTGGCCCTGGTGGTTGACCTCCAGCGGTGCGCGGCTCGGCTCGATGTGGGTGAAGGCCGAGAGCGGGATACGCTGCCCTTCGCTGTTGATCACGTAGACCTGGCGCAGCTCCTCGGGGGTTTCCTGGTACGGCTGGGCGACCTCCATCACCACGTGGTACTGGTTCAACGGGTTGAAGATGGTCGAGACCTGGCGCTGGCCGTAGGAGTTGTTCAGCACCGCGTCGACTTCGGCAACGTTCACCCCCAGGCTCGCCGCGCGGTCGCGGTCGATCACCAGGCGGCTCTGCACGCCCTTGTCCTGGGCATCGCTGCTCACGTCGACGATCTGCGGCACCTTGTTCATCGCCGCCTCGACCTTCGGCGCCCATTCGCGCAGCAGCGTGAGGTCGTCGCTGCGCAGGGTGAAGTCGTACTGCGCGTTGCCCTGACGGCCGCCGATGCGCACGTCCTGGCCGGCGACCAGGAACAGATTGGCGCCAGGCACTTCTGCCAGTTTCTTGCGTAGACGATTGACGATGGCTTCTGCCGAGTCGCGCTCGGTGATGTCCTTGAGGGTGACGAAGAAGGAGCCGGTGTTGCTCGACTGCCACTTGCCGCCGCCGACGAAGCCCACCACGTTCTCCACGCCCGGGTCTTCGGAGAGGATCCTGCGGAACTGCGCCATCTTCTTGTCCAGCGCCTGGAACGAGATGCTCTGGTCGGCCACCGCGAAACCGCGCAGGCGCCCGGAATCCTGCTGCGGCAGGAAGCCCTTGGGCACCACCACGAACAGGTACAGGTTCAGCGCGATGCAGCCGAGCATGATCACCAACATCAGCCGCGAGTGCTCCAGCGCCCAGCTCAGGCTGGCGCGGTAGCGCCGCATGAAGGCGACGAAGTAGCGGTTGCTCTGACGCTCCACCGAGGCCTTCTTCGGCCCGCGCTCGACCGGCTTGAGCAGGCGTGCACAGAGCATCGGCGTGAGCGTCAGCGAGACCACCAGTGACACCAGGATGGCCGCCGCCAGGGTCACCGAGAACTCGCGGAACAGCCGCCCGGTGATGCCGCCCATGAGCAGCAGCGGGATGAACACCGCCACCAGCGACAGGGTCATCGACAGCACGGTGAAACTTACTTCCCGCGCACCACGGATAGCGGCCTGGATCGGCGGGTCGCCCTCCTCGATGCGCCGGGCGATGTTCTCCACCACGACGATGGCGTCGTCCACCACGAAACCGGTGGCAATGATCAGCGCCATCAGCGACAGGTTGTTCAGCGAGAAGCCGCACAGGTACATGACCGCGAAGGTCCCCACCAGCGACACCGGTACCGCGAGGCTGGGGATCAGCGTGGCGCGGCCATTGCGCAGGAACAGGTAGACCACCAGGATGACCAGCACCACGGAGATGATCAGGGTCAGCTCGGCCTCTTCCAGCGAGGAGCGGATCGACGGGCTGCGGTCGTCCATCACCGACAGTTTCACCTGCGGGCCGAGCACGTCCTGGATGATCGGCAACTGCTCGTGGATGGCATCGGTGGCCTCGATGATGTTCGCGCCGGGCTGCCGGGTGATGATCAGCAGCACCGCCGGCAGGTCGTCGGAAAAGCCGGCGTTGCGCACGTCTTCCACCGAGTCGGTGACCGTGGCGACGTCCTTCAGACGCACCGCTGCGCCAGTCTCGGCGTTGTAATGGACGATCAGCGGGGCGTATTCGCTGGCCTTGCGCAGCTGGTCGTTGGAGTCCACCTGCCAATGGCGCTCACCGAACTCCAGCGAGCCCTTGGGTCCATCGGCGTTGGTGTTGTTGATCGCCGTGCGCACCGTGTCCAGGGAGATGCCGTAGTGGCTGAGCTGGTCCGGATTGACGTCGACCCGTACCGCCGGCAGCGACGAGCCGCCGATGCTCACCTGCCCCACGCCTTTCACCTGCGCCAGCTTGGGCGAGACGATGGTCGAGGCCAGGTCGTACATCTCCCCGCGGGTGTAGGTGTCCGAGGTCAGCGTGAGGATCATGATCGGCATGTCCGACGGGTTCGCCTTGCGGTACGTCGGGTTGTTCGGCATGCCGGTGGGCAGCAGGCCCATCGCCGAGTTGATCGCCGACTGCACCTCGCGGGCGGCACCGTCGATGTCCTTGGACAGGTCGAACTGCACGATGATGGTGGTGTTGCCCAGGGAGCTGCTGGAGGTCATGTCGGTGACCCCGGCGATGCGCCCCAGCGAGCGTTCCAGTGGCGTCGCCACGGTGGACGCCATGGTTTCCGGGCTGGCGCCGGGCAGCGCGGCCTGCACCAGGATGGTCGGGAAGTCGACGTTGGGCAGCGGCGCCACCGGCAGCAGGCTGAACGACAGCGCGCCGGCCAGCATCAGCGCCAGGGTCAGCAGGCAGGTGGCGACCGGGCGCAGGATGAACAGGCGCGAGAGGCCGCCCATCAGGTGCGCTCCGCCGGGTCGATGCTGTTCACGTCCAGGCCGTGGCGGCCGCGCCAGGCAGCCCAGCGTGCGGCAAGGCGATCGAAGTACAGGTAGATCACCGGCGTGGTGAACAGCGTCAGCAACTGGCTGACCAGCAGACCGCCAACCATGGTGACGCCCAGCGGTTGGCGCAGCTCGGCGCCCGCGCCGCCGGCGAGCATCAGCGGCAAGGCGCCCAGCAGCGCGGCCATGGTGGTCATCAGGATCGGCCGGAAGCGCAGCAGGCACGCCTGGTAGATCGCCTCATGGGGTGGCTTGCCCTCGTTACGCTCGGCGTCCAGGGCGAAGTCGATCATCATGATCGCGTTCTTCTTGACGATGCCGATCAGCAGGATGATGCCGATGATCGCCACGATGCCGATGTCCTGCCCCGACAGCATCAGCGCCAGCAGCGCGCCCACGCCGGCCGAGGGCAGCGTGGAAAGGATGGTCACCGGGTGGATGAAGCTCTCGTAGAGGATGCCCAGCACGATGTACATGGTGACGATGGACGCCAGCACCAGCAGCAGGGTGTTGGACAGCGAGGCCTCGAACGCCTGGGCGGCGCCACGGAAACTGCCCTGCAGGCTGACGGGCATTTCCATCTGCGCCTCGACGTCGCGAATCGCCTGCACCGCCTCGCCGAGGGCGACGCCCTTGGCCAGGTTGAAGGAGATGGTCGCCGCCGGGAACTGGGCGATGTGATTGACCGCCAGCAGGGTGTGGCGCTCCTCCACCTTGGCCAGGCTCGACAGGCGCACCTGGGTACCGTCGCTGGACGGCACGTAGAGGTTCTCCAGCGACTGCGGGCCGATCTGGAATTCCGGCGCCACTTCCAGCACCACGCGGTACTGCGTGGCCTGGGTGAAGATGGTGGAGATCAGCCGCTGGCCAAAGGCGTTGTACAGCACGCTGTCGATGTTCGACAGGCTCACGCCCAGGCGGGAGGCGGTGTCGCGGTCGATGTTGATGTAGGCCTGCAACCCCTTGTCCTGCCAGTCGGTGGCCACGTCGGCCAGCTCCGGCAATTGCTGCAGGCGGTCCACCAGGCGCGGCACCCAGTCGGCAAGCACGTCGGGGTCGGCATCCTGCAGGGTGAACTGGTACTGCGTGCGGGCGATCCGGTCCTCGATGGTCAGGTCCTGCACCGGCTGCATGTACAGCTTGATGCCGGCGATCTGGTCCAGTTCCGGCTGCAGGCGGTGGATCACCTCGGTGGCGGTGACGTCGCGGTCGGCGTGGGGCTTGAGGTTGATCAGCAGGCGCCCGGTATTGAGCGTGGCGTTGGTGCCGTCGACGCCGATGAACGAGGACAGGCTTTCCACCGCCGGGTCCTGCAGCACGATCTTTGCCAGGTCCTGCTGGCGGCTCGCCATGGCCTGGAAGGAAATCGACTGTGGCGCCTCGGCGATGCCCTGGATCACCCCGGTGTCCTGCACCGGGAAGAAGCCCTTGGGCATGAAGATGTACAGCAGCGCGGTGAGCACGACCGTAGCGATGGCCACCAGCAACGTTAGCGGCTGGTGCCGCAGCACCACGCGCAGGGCGGCGGCATAGCGCTCGATCATCTTGTCGATGAAGCGCCCGGCAGCGCGGGCGAAGCGCCCTTCCTGCTCCGGCTCGACATGGCGCAGCAACTTGGCGCTGAGCATCGGCGTCAGGGTCAGGGAGACGAAACCGGAGATCAGGATCGCCACGGCGAGCGTGATGGCGAACTCGCGGAACAGCCGGCCAGCCACGTCGCCCATGAACAGCAGCGGGATCAGCACGGCGATCAGCGAGAAGGTCAGCGAGATGATGGTGAAGCCGATCTGCTTCGAGCCCTTGAGCGCGGCCTCCAGCGGCGGATCGCCCTGCTCCAGGTAGCGCGCAATGTTCTCCACCATGACGATGGCGTCGTCCACCACGAAGCCGGTGGCGATGGTCAGCGCCATCAGCGTCAGGTTGTTGATCGAGAAGCCGGCCAGGTACATCACGCCGAAGGTGCCGATCAGCGACAGGGGCACGGCGAAGCTGGGGATCAGCGTCGCGGAGATATTGCGCAGGAACAGGAAGGTGACCATCACCACCAGGCAGACGGCGAGGAACAGCTCGAACTGCACGTCCGCCACCGAGGCGCGGATGGTCGTGGTGCGGTCGGTGAGCACCGTTACTTCCAGGCTGCCCGGCAGGGTCGCCTGCAGTTGCGGGAGCATCTTCTTGATGCTGTCCACCACCTCGATGACGTTGGCGCCCGGCTGGCGCTGGATGTTCAGCACCACGGCCGGCGAGGTATTGGCCCAGGCGGCCAGGCGCACGTTCTCGGCGTCGTCCTCCACGCTTGCCACGTCACGCACGCGCAAAGGCGAGCCGTTCTTGTAGGCGATGATCAGGTCGCGGTAGGCGTCGGCGGATTTGAGCTGGTCGTTGGCGTCCAGGGTCGAGGAACGGGTCGGGCCATCGAAGCTGCCCTTGGGACCGTTGAGGTTGTTGTTGGTGACGGTGGTCTGCAGGTCCTGCAGGCTCAGGCCGGCCACCGCCAGGGCGCCGGGGTTGGCGCGGATGCGCACCGCGGGGCGCTGGCCGCCGCTGATGCTGACCAGGCCGACGCCGGAAATCTGCGAAATCTTCTGCGCGAGGCGCGTGTCCACCAGGTCCTGGATCTGCGGCAGCGGCATGTCCGGGGACATCACCGCCAGCGTCAGGATCGGTGCGTCCGCCGGATTCACCTTGCTGTACACCGGCTGGTTCGGCAGGTCCTTGGGCAGCAGGCTCTGCGCGGTGTTGATCGCCGCCTGGACTTCCTGTTCGGCGACATCCAGGTTGATCTGCAGGCTGAACTGCAGGGTGATCACCGAAGCGCCACCGGAACTGGTGGAAGACATCTCGTTCAGGCCGGGAATCTGCCCCAGCTGGTTCTCCAGCGGCGCGGTCACCGAGGAGGTCATGATGTCCGGGCTGGCGCCGGGATACAGGGTCACCACCTGGATGGTCGGGTAGTCCACCTCCGGCAGGGCCGAGATCGGCAGGAAGCGGTAGGCGATGATCCCCGACAGCAGGATCGCCACCATCAATAGCGTGGTGGCGACCGGCCGCAGGATGAACAGGCGGGACGGGTTCATTCGCTCTTACCGCTGTCCTGGACCGGAGTGTCCGAGCCGAACGGCTTGGCGGTGGACTTGTCGCCCTCCTCCGTCGCGGCCGCGCGGGCCTTTTCATCGGAGGCGACGATGTTCATGCGGGTGCCTTCGCGCAGACGGTCGGTGCCTTCGACGACCACGCGGTCGCCTTCCTTCAGGCCCTCGGCCACCACCACGCGCTCGCTCTCGCTGGTGCCCAGGGTGACCAGTTGGCGCTTGGCCTTGCTCTCCTCGCCGACCAGGTAGACGTAGGTGCCGTCGTTACCGCGCTGCACGGCGTTGGCCGGGATGGTCAGCACGCCCGGTAGCGTCTCGGCGAGCAGGCGCACGTTGACGAACTGGTTGGGGAACAGTTTGTGGTCGGCGTTCTCGAAACCGGCCTTGAGCTTGACCGTACCGGTGGTGGTGTCGATCTGGTTGTCCAGAGTCTTCAGCACGCCGGTGGCCAGGGTCTGGTTCTGGTTGCGGTCCAGCGCCTCGACCGGCACCGGCTTGTTGCTGTACAGCTCGCGGGCGATGGTACCCAGTTGCTGCTGCGGCAGGCTGAACACCACGGAGATCGGCTTGACCTGAGTGATCACCACCAGCGGCGTGGTGTCGCCGGAGGTGACCAGGTTACCCACGTCCACCTGGCGCAGGCCGACGCGGCCTGCGATGGGCGCGCGCACCTGGGTAAATTCGAGGTTGAGCTTGGCGTCGGCGACCTGGCCCTGGTTGGTCTTCAGGGTGCCTTCGTACTGGCGCACCTGGGCTTCCTGGGTGTCCAGGGTCTGCTTGGCGATGGAGTCCTCGGCGTACAGGCCCTTGTAGCGGGCGAGGTCGATCTGCGCGTTCTTCAGTTGTGCCTGGTTCTGCAGCAAGGTGCCCTGGGCCTGGTCCAGCGCGGCCTGGAACGGACGCGGGTCGATCACCGCGAGAACGTCGCCGGCCTTCACTTCCTGGCCTTCCTGGAATGGCACCTTGACCAGCTGGCCGCTGACCCGCGCGCGGACGTTCACGGTGTTGTAGGCCGTCACCGTACCCAGCGCATGGTAGTGAACCGGCAAGTCGCCCCTGGTCACCGGCGCGACGCTGACGGTCACCGCCGTACCGCCCTGCCCCGCGGCCATCTGCCCCGGCCCCGGTCGCCCGCCACGCCCGCCCTGGGCCGCCGGTGCACCAGTGGAGGTCGAGTGCAGCCACATGATCAGCCCCACCACGGCGGCGAACAGCAGTGCCGTGATAAGCCAGGGGCGCAGTTTGCGGAGTTTGGAGGGCGATCCGTTGCTTGCAGTCATGGGACTCTGTCTTGTTGAAAAGAGGGCTTCACGCAAAAAAGTGAGAATAGCGAGGCTGAACGATAAGCACAGCCAGGCCGCAGGCAAAGTCTCTTTACCCGCTATTTACCTTTGATTTACCGGGAGTTACGAAATTCCGGGGCATTGCGACCCGGATTGACCGGCAGGGTTCCCCGCCAGTGGGCCGACCCTGGATGGGCCGGCCCGGCTTTCTCACGAAAGCAGCAGCGTCATCAGGCCAGGGCGGCGATGGCGGCGGCGTAGTTCGGCTCGTCGGCGATTTCGCCGACCAGCTCGCTGTGCAGCACCTTGTTCTGCTCGTCCAGCACCACCACGGCGCGGGCCGCCAGGCCGGCCAGCGGGCCGTCGGCGATGGCTACGCCGTAGTTGGCGAGGAACTCGCGGCCACGCAGGGTGGACAGGTTCACCACGTTCTCCAGACCTTCGGCGCCGCAGAAGCGCGCCTGGGCGAACGGCAGGTCAGCGGAGATGCACAGCACCACGGTGTTGGCCAGCTTGCTCGCCTCGGCGTTGAACTTGCGCACGGAGGTGGCGCAGGTCGGGGTGTCGACGCTGGGGAAGATGTTCAGCACCTTGCGCTTGCCAGCGTAGGTTTCCAGGGTGACGTCAGACAGGTTGCCGGCGACCAGCGACAGCGCCGGAGCCTGCTCGCCTTTCTGCGGCAGCTTGCCGTCGACGGATACCGGGTTGCCCTTGAGGGTGACTTGAGCCATTGCTTGGGTCCTTCTGTGAGGGATGGCGGCGCTGGCGGGTTGCCAGCGCCGCAGGAGGATTCGGGGCCGGAGCAGATGCTAGCACGACTTGCCCGAGCGCAATGCTCGGACATGCATCCGGCCAACCCTCCCCTCAGGCCCGGCTCAAGCGGCAGCCGCTACAGGAGCGCCGGCAGCAGCGCCCACGAATGCCTGGTCCTGGAACCCACGCGGCAGGCGCTGGGTGCCAGGCATCGCGGCCAGGCGTTTCTCCCAGAAGCTGCGCCAGTCGTTGTGCACGGCTTCTGCGCGGGCCTTGCGCTGGGCACGGCGCGCGGCGTTGCGTGCATCGCGGCGGGCCTCCTTGTAAACGTCGGTGTTACGGCAGCTCCGGCATTTCACCCGGTTCAGCTCGGTGGTGGATTCCAGGTGCTTGCCCGCGTGCCCGCAAGCCAGGTGGCCTTTGACCTTGTAGTGAGTGACCATCGCAGATTCTCCCTGTCCGGCGAGCGCACCCTCGCCGCTTGGCGGTGCCGCAGTCGGGCGAACGGTGCGTGCCGGTTGACTGTGGCGCTCAGGGAGTTGGACGGGCCGCTACGCACTGAGGTTCGAAATATCTGCCAGATGCGACCGTCAGTGGGTCGCTACCATCCGCGCGCCGAACAGCAGGTAGCAGCAGCCGGCAAAGCGATCCAGCGCCCGGCGGAAGCGGCGGTAGACGCCCGCCATGCGCTCGCTGGCAAAGACCAGCACCACGCAGCAGTACCAGCTGAACGACAGCGTCACCATCAGCGCGATAGCCATGCCCAGCAATGCAGCCGAGGGCGCAGCCGGCATGGTGGTGGCGAACAGGGTCGCCACGAACAGCGCGGTCTTCGGATTGGTCAGGTTGCCCAGCAGGCCGAGACGGAACGCCGAGAAGGCACTGCGTTCACGGCTGACTTCAGCGAGGCTCTCTCCACCATCGGCCGGCGTCCTGCGCTTGAGCAGCTTGATGCCGAGATAGATCAGGTAGGCGCCGCCGGCCAGCTTGAAGCCCATGTACAGCGCGGGCGCGGCGCTGAACAGCGACTTGATTCCCAGGCCGCCGGCAAGCCCCCAGATCACCGTGCCGCAGGCAACTCCCAGGGCGGCGATGAGTCCATGGCGACGCGAATGCACAGCGGCGATGCGCGCCGTGGTGAAGAAGTTCGGCCCCGGCGTGACCACCGCCACGGCCCATAACAGGGCCACGGAAAGCAGCGGAGCGAAAGTGCTGGCAGCAGTCATGGGCATTCTCGTCGACAGGATGGCAAGTGCGCATTCTAGCGCCCTCGCTCGCCGCTCACTCCGGCAGATGACAGACGCAACACAGCTTGTTGCCATCCAGGTCGCGCACATAGGCACCGTAATAGGTCGGCGAATAATGCAGACGCAGGCCCGGCGGCCCTTCATCGACGCCGCCCAACTGCATGGCACGAGCATGGAAACTGTCCACCTGATGCCGCGTACGCGCCTCGAAGGCCACCAGGCTGCCATTGCCGGCACTCGCCGCCTGGCCGTCGATGGGCTCGTAGACGCAGAACACCACGTCGCTCTCCGGATGGGCGAAGATCGCCCGCTCCGGCGCATGGCGGTGCGCCTTGAGGACGATCCCCAGCGGCTCGAGCAGCTTGCTGTAGAAAGCGATGGCCCGCGGCAGGTCGTTGGTGCCGACGGTGATATGGCTGAACATGTCGCGCGCCCTCTTCTTCCGTGCAGGCCTCAATTACCCGCGTGGGCACGCTCGATGGCGGCCATGTCCAGCTTCTTCATGCCCATCACCGCCTGCAGCGTGCGGCTGGCCCTGGCCTTGTCCGGGTCGGCGACCATGTCGCCGACGTGGCGCGGGCAGATCTGCCAGGACACCCCGTAGCGATCCTTCAGCCAGCCGCAGATCTGTGCTTCCACCGGACCGCCGGCGCCGAGCTTGTCCCAGAAGTGGTCGATCTCCTTCTGGCTGTCGCACATCACCTGCAGCGACAGCGCCTCGGTGAAGTTGAACGCCGGCCCGCCGTTGAGGGCGATGAAGGTCTGGCCGTCGAGTTCGAACTCCACCGTCAGCACCGAGCCGGGCACGCCGCCGTGGCGGTCCTTCTCGGCTTCGGGGTAATAGGCGGTCTGGACGATCCGCGAGTTGGGGAATATCCCGGTGTAGAACTTGGCCGCTTCCTCGGCCTTGCCGTCGAACCACAGGCAGGGGGTGACGCGTTGCAGGCTGGACATGGTGACTCTCCTGATTCTCACGCGGTCGGCGTGACCGGCATGCAGCTTGGTCGCCTGGGCGACGGCGGAATCGACAAGTCTAGGCGGACTTTTGTGCCTCACCGGACGACCGGTCGGGCGGTATGCCGGGTTCGCCACGCAGGAACCCTGCAGACGAAAAAGGCACCCGAAGGTGCCTTTCTGCTCAGAGGCCCGATCAGCGCGCCACTGCCCTGGCCCGCGCCTGGTGCAGCTTCTTGTAGCTCTCGATCAGGCGCAGGTGCTTGTCCAGCCCTTCCAGCTTCATGCTGGTCGGTGTCAGGCCGTAGAAACGTACGCTGCCGTCCAGCGAACCCAGCACCGCGTCCATGCGCTCGTTGCCGAACATGCGGCGGAAGTTGGGCTCGAAGTCGGCCATCTGCAGTTCCTCGTCCAGCTGCACTTCCAGCGCCGCATTGAGCGCCTGGTAGAACAGCCCGCGTTCGACGGTGTTGTCGTTGTACTGGAGGAACATCTCCACCAACTCCTTGGCGTTCTCGAAACGCTTCACCGCGAGATTGATCAGCAGCTTGAGCTCCAGGATGGTCAGCTGGCCCCAGACCGTGTTGTCGTCGAACTCGATGCCGATCAGCGTGGTGATGTCGGTGTAGTCGTCCACCTCGCAGGCTTCCAGGCGCTTGAGCAGCGATTTGAGGCGGACGATGTTCAGACTGTGCAGGTTGAGGATGTCCGCGCGGAACGCCAGGGCCTTGTTGGTGTTGTCCCAGATCAGGTCTTCCACCGGGTAGATTTCCGAGTAGCCGGGCACCAGGATGCGGCAGGCGGTGGCGCCCAGGTGCTCGTACACGGCCATGTAGACCTCCTTGCCCTGCTCTTCGAGGATACCGAAAAGGGTCCGGGCTTCCTGCGCGTTGGAGTCCTCGCCGTGGCCGGAGAAGTCCCACTCGACGAACTCGAAATCGGCCTTGGCGCTGAAGAAGCGCCACGACACCACGCCGCTGGAGTCGATGAAGTGCTCGACGAAGTTGTTCGGCTCGGTCACCGCCTGGCTTTCGAAGGTTGGCCGCGGCAGGTCGTTGAGGCCCTCGAAGCTGCGGCCCTGGAGCAGCTCGGTGAGGCTGCGCTCCAGCGCCACTTCCAGGCTGGGGTGCGCGCCGAAGGAGGCGAACACGCCACCGGTGCGCGGGTTCATCAGGGTCACGCACATCACCGGGAACTCGCCGCCCAGGGACGCGTCCTTGACCAGCACCGGGAAGCCCTGTTCCTCCAGGCCCTTGATGCCGGCGACGATGCCCGGGTACTTGGCCAGCATCTCCTGCGGCACGTCCGGCAGCGCCAGCTCGCCTTCGAGGATTTCACGCTTCACCGCGCGCTCGAAGATTTCCGACAGGCACTGCACCTGCGCCTCGGCCAGGGTGTTGCCGGCGCTCATGCCGTTGGAGAGGTAGAGGTTCTCGATCAGGTTCGACGGGAAGTACACCGTCTCGCCGTCGGACTGGCGCACGAACGGCAGCGAGCAGATGCCGCGCTCGGTGTTGCCCGAGTTGGTGTCGTACAGGTGCGAGCCGCGCAGTTCGCCGTCCGGGTTGTAGACCTCCAGGCAGTGCTCGTCGAGGATTTCCTCCGGCAGCGCGTCCTTGGGGCCGGGCTTGAACCAGCGCTCGTCGGGGTAATGCACGAAGGGCGCGTTGGCGATCTCCTCGCCCCAGAACTGGTCGTTGTAGAAGAAGTTGCAGTTCAGCCGCTCGATGAACTCGCCCAGCGCCGAAGCCAGCGCGCTTTCCTTGGTGGCGCCCTTGCCGTTGGTGAAGCACATCGGCGATTGCGCGTCGCGGATGTGCAGCGACCAGACGTTGGGCACGATGTTGCGCCAGGAGGCGATCTCGATCTTCATCCCCAGGCCGGCGAGGATTTCCGACATGTTGGCGATGGTCTGCTCCAGCGGCAGGTCCTTGCCCGGAATGTAGGTGGTGGTATCCGCGCTCGCACTCGGCATCAGCAGCGCCTGGGCGTCGGCGTCGAGGTTTTCCACCTCCTCGATGACGAAGTCCGGGCCGGTCTGCACCACCTTCTTCACCGTACAGCGGTCGATGGAGCGCAGGATGCCCTGGCGGTCCTTCTCGGAGATATCCGCCGGCAGCTCCACCTGGATCTTGAAGATCTGCTTGTAGCGGTTTTCCGGGTCGACGATGTTGTTCTGCGACAGGCGGATATTGTCCGTGGGGATGTCGCGGGTCTGGCAATAGAGCTTGACGAAGTAAGCCGCGCACAGCGCCGAGGAAGCCAGGAAGTAGTCGAACGGACCGGGAGCCGAGCCATCGCCCTTGTAGCGGATGGGCTGGTCGGCAATCACCGTGAAGTCGTCGAACTTGGCTTCGAGTCGGAGGTTGTCGAGAAAATTGACCTTGATTTCCATGCGGGCATTACCAGTAGAAAGCGAACTGGCCGGCATTATCCGGACAAAAGCGCCGCGGGGATATCCCGATGTACCCGGCGCCGGTCTGGACGCTTGCCCTCATGGCAGATGCGTACTCGACGCATGGTCGAGCGCAGGCCCGTGCTTCGGGTAAGATGCGCCGCCTCCAGCGTCAGCCAACCCGTACTACAAGGAAACCACCGTGCTCACCTCCCAGGTCATCATCATCGGCGCCGGCGCCGCGGGACTGATGTGCGCCATGAGCGCCGCCGCGCGCGGTCGCCAGGTTCTGCTGATCGACCACGCCAACAAGGCCGGCAAGAAGATCCTCATGTCCGGTGGCGGGCGCTGCAACTTCACCAACCTGTACTGCGAGCCGGTCAACTTCCTCTCGCACAATCCACATTTCTGCAAGTCCGCGCTGGCGCGCTTCACCCAGTGGGACTTCATCGCTCTGGTGGCCAAGCACGGCGTGCCCTACCACGAGAAGAAGCTCGGCCAGCTGTTCTGCGATAACAAGTCCAGCGACATCCTCGGCCTGCTGCTGGACGAGTGCGACCAGGCCGGCGTCGACCTGCGCCTGGACACCTCGGTGAGCGAGATCGCCCGCCTCGACGAAGGCGGCTACCAGTTGCAGACCAGCCTCGGCCCGGCGCGTTGTGAATCCCTGGTGATCGCCACCGGCGGCCTGTCCATCCCGACCCTGGGCGCCACCGGTTTCGGCTACCAGATCGCCCGCCAGTTCGGCCACAGCGTGCTGCCGACCCGAGCCGGCCTGGTGCCTTTCACCCTTACCGATCCGCAACTCAAGGCCCTGTGCACCGAGCTGTCCGGCACCTCGGTGGAGGACTGCCGGGTCAGCTGCAACGGCCAGAGCTTCGTCGAGAACATCCTGTTCACCCACCGAGGCCTCAGCGGTCCGGCGATCCTGCAGATATCCTCCTACTGGCAGCCTGGCGACACCCTCAGCATCGACCTCCTGCCGCATATCGACCTGCCAGCCTGGCTCGCCGAGCAGCAGCGAGAGCGCCCCAACAGCGAGCTGAAGACGTTGCTGGGCGAGCTGTTCACCAAGAAGATGGCCGGCCTGCTGGCCGAACAGTGGTTCGTCTCCAAACCCATGAAGCAGTACACGCCAGGCGAGCTCAAGGCCATCGCCGAACGCCTGGGCGACTGGCAACTGGTGCCCGCCGGCACCGAGGGCTACCGCACGGCGGAAGTCACCCTGGGCGGCGTGGACACCCGCGAGGTGTCGTCCAAGACCCTGGAGTCGCTGAAATCCCCCGGCCTGTACTTCGTCGGCGAAGTGCTGGACGTCACCGGCCACCTGGGCGGCTTCAACTTCCAGTGGGCCTGGGCTTCGGGCTACGCGGCGGCGCAGTTCGTCTAGGACAGCGACGCATTCGACGACCGGCCGAGCGGCACGCCCGGTCGTTCCGCATCAAGTCCAGCGGCGCCACGCCCCTAGACTCGGAAGCCAGGCCCGGCCAGCCCGGCACGGGCATCGCTCCCGGAGCCGCCATGCCAACGCTTGCCAGCCGCACCCTCGACACCGGCCTGGAACGCCAGGGCCGTATCGACCTCGCCTGCGCCTTCCGCTGGGCCGCACGCCTGAACCTGCACGAGGCCATCGCCAATCACTTCAGCCTGGCGTTGTCCGCCGATGGCCGGGACTTCCTGATCAACCCCTACGGCCGGCACTTCTCGCAGATGCGCGCCAGCGACCTGCTGCGCCTGCCCGCGGACGACCCCGAGGCAATCAACCGCCCGGACGCACCGGATATCACCGCCTGGGCGCTGCATGGCGCACTGCACCGCAACAACCCGCAGGCACGCTGCACCCTGCATGTGCACTCGAAGTACGCCACCGCCCTCGCCTGCCTGGCCGACTCACGGCTGCCGCCCATCGAGCAGAACAGCATGCGCTTCTTCGAGCGCGTGGCCATCGACGAGGGCTTCGACGGCATGGGCCTGGGCGATGAGGCCGAGCGCGTCAGCCGCCTGCTGGGCGACAAGCCGATCCTGCTGATGGGGAACCACGGCGTGCTGGTCGCGGCGCCCAGCGTGGCCCAGGCCTTCGACGACCTCTATTACTTCGAGCGCGCCTGCGAGGTTTACCTCACCGCCCTGGCCACCGGCCGCCCGCTGCGCATCGCCAGCGACGAGGTCGCGCGCAAGACCATGCACCAGTGGCTGGAGTATCCGGGCTTCGCCGAGCGGCATTTCGCGGCGCTGCGGGAGATGTTGCTGGAGAGCGAACCGGCGTTCGCCGATTGAAGCCCGTAGTTGCAGGTCTGCGTAGGGCGCATAACGCCACGGGCGTTATCCGCCGTGAGTGGCGGATGACCCGTTCCGGGTTATTCGCCCTACGAGAGCCCGCCCGGAAGCACCAAGTTTCCGGCAAGTGATTCCCGAGCAAGAACCAGGTATCCCCCTCGCTCCTACGCAAAGCCTTTACGCCGTCAGCTATCGCGCCCCAAAGGCTGGCGCATCACCGGTGCCGTGTAGGTCTGGGTGCGGTCCGCACTGGGCGGGCAACCGAAATGCGCTCGATACGCGCGGGAGAAATGCTCCAGCGAACCGAAGCCGGAACTCGCCGCGACCTGTGCCACGCTCAGGCGCGTCTGCTGCAGCAGGCTGTGGGCGCGGCCCAGCCTCAGGACGATGTAGTACTTGAGCGGCGACAACCCGGTGTGCTGCTTGAACTGCCGCTCCAGTTGGCGCCTGGAAAGCCCGACGCGCTCGGCGATGGCATCGCACTCCAGTGGTTCCTCCAGCGCCTGCTCCATCAGCGCGATGGCGCGGCGCACCTTGCCACCGTGGGCGTGAGCGTCGCTCTGCCGGCCCTGCAACTGGTGCGCGCCGGGCTCGCGGGTTTCGCCCAGCAGCAGGTGCATGGCGATCTCCCGCGACAGGTCTGTGTCCACCCGCTGGGCGATCCAGCCCAGCATCAGGTCGAGGATGGCGCTGGCCCCGGCGCAGGTCAGGCGCTGGCGGTCGAGGGTGTAGAGCTGCGCGCGGGCCTGGACCTTCGGGTAACTCTCCCGGAAGCCCTGCAGGTTGTCCCAGTGCACCGCTGCGGGAAACCCGTCGAGCACCCCGGCGGCGGCCAGCAGTTCGGTGCCGGTCTCGATGCCCGCCAGCGTGGCGCCGAACGCCGCCTGCCGGCGCAGCCAGCTCTTCAGCAGTCGATTGCGCGCATGCTTGTGCACGTCGAAGCTGGCGATGACGAAGCAGGCATCCCAGCCCCGCTCCGGGTCGATGGCCTCGTGCACCACGCTGGTCAGGCCATTGCTGGCGGTGACCGGCTCGCCGTCCAGCGACAGCAGCTGCCACTCGAACAGCGCCTCGCCGCCCAGCCAGTTGGCGATCGCCAGCGGCTCGACCACCGCCGCCAGCCCCAGGCCAGGGAACGACGGCAACAACAGCAGGCCCACGCGCAAAGGTTCGCGGCGGAACCGGGAAGGCGGTGCAACACTGGCCATCGACGCTCCTTAGCGCTGTTGGTGCTGCCACTGCGGATGCAGCCACACCGGGACATTGGCCGCCGGCAGCGGCGGCAACCCCCGGATCATATCGCTGGCCTTCTCGGCGATCATCACCGTCGGCGCATTGGTGTTGCCGCTGACGATGTTCGGCATGATCGACGCGTCCACCACGCGTAGCCCCTGCAGCCCCTGCACGCGCAACTGTGGATCGACTACCGCTTCGGGGTCATTGACCAGGCCCATCTTGCAGGTGCCGCTGGCGTGGTAGCCGGTCTCGGTCACCCGGCGCGCCCAGGCGTCCAGCTCGGCGTCGCTGTATGCCAGCGGGCCGGGCGTCAGCTCTTCGCCGGCCAGGCCGCGCATCGACGGCTGGCGCATCAATTCGCGCACCAGCCTCGCGCCGGCTCGCATGTCAGCGCGGTCCCGTTCGGTCTGCAGGTAATTGAAGAGAATGCGCGGCGCCTGCCGTGCCTCGGCGCTGCGCAGGGTCACGCTGCCTAGACTCGTGGGGCGCATCAGGTCGATGTGCACCTGGAAGGCATGCTCCGGCACCGGCGCCACGCTGCCCGGCTGCACCGCCAGCGGCATGAAGGTCAGTTGCAGATCCGGGTGCTCGACTCCAGCGCGGGAGCGGATGAAGGCGCCGGCCTCGAAATGGTTGCTCGCTGCCAGCCCGTCATGGCTGGCGAACCAGCGGGCGCCGATCCACCACTTGCCCGGCATGCGGGTCCAGGGATAGATCGACACCGGCGCCTTGCAGCGGAACTGCACGACGCTGTCCGGATGGTCGTTGAGCCGGCGGCCGACGCCGGGTAGATCATGCTTCACTGCGATGCCCAATTGGCGCAGCTCATCCGCCGGGCCGATGCCCGAGAGCAACAGCAGATGCGGCGAATTGATCGCCCCCGCAGTCAGCAGCACTTCGCGGCTTGCGCGGGCGGTCAGTGCCTGGCCGTTCTGTTCGTACTCCACGCCCACGGCACGCTCACCCTCGAAGAGAACACGCAGCGCCAGCGCCCCGGTGGCGACAGTGACATTGCCGCGCCCCAGCGCCTCGCTCAGGTACCCGCGTGATGTGCTCCAGCGCCGCCCCTGACGCGTGGTGCGGTCCACCGGGCCGAAGCCCTCCTGGCGATGACCGTTGAGATCGCTGCTGCGCCCGTAGCCGGCCTCCTCGCCCGCCGCGACGAAAGCCGCGCACAGCGGCGTGTCGATATCACCCGGAGTGACATGCAGGTGCCCCGCCGCGCCGTGGTAATCGTCGGCGCCATTGGCGTGGTTCTCCGAACGAATGAAATACGGCAGCACATGCTGGTAGTCCCACCCCGCGCAGCCTTGCGCGGCCCAGCCGTCGTAATCGCGGGCGTGGCCACGGATGTAGACCATGCCATTGATCGAGGACGAGCCGCCCAGCGTACGCCCGCGCGGCGTGGCGATCCGCCGGCCATCCAGGTACGGCTCCGGCTCGCTGCTGTAGCTCCAGTTGTAACGGGTACCACCGACCACGATGCCCACCGCCGAGGGCATGTCGATGGTCCAGCTCTTGTCCGCCGGGCCCGCCTCCAGCATGAGGATGCGCACGGCCGGATCGGCGCCCAGACGGTTGGCCAGCACACAGCCGGCCGAGCCCGCGCCGACGATGACGTAGTCGTAGTCCATGGCCATTCCTCAGCGCTGCGCGCCGTGGATGCCCTGGAACACCAGGCGGTGGAAGTGGTGCACCAGGTGCTCGCTCTCGTTGCTGCGCTCGGCGTCGATCATGTAGCGGCCCTGGTCGTAGCCCATGGAGTGCAAGCCCTTCTGCACGCTGATGTTCAGTGCGATGTCCTCGGGCCCCAGCTCCTCGTTCATCCAGCGCATGCAGGCCTTGCTCACCTCGGCGGTCTGCTCGTTCGCCGAGTAGTAGCCAAAGCGCAGCAGCGAACGCTCGGCGTCCAGCGGAATCATGATGAAGGTGCCGAGGAACTCGGAGAACGGGAAGGTGTAGAAGGTGTTGTTCGGCCACAGGCCGATGTTGAAGAAGCACTCGTCGGGGTTCAGATCGCTGCGCAGTTTCACGCCGTAGGCTTCGCCGGCCTCAAGATTCGCCGGGGCGATGTAGGTCCACCAGTTGTCGCGCTTGGTCAGTCGGTAGCCCTTGAAGTCGATCAGCTTGGCGAGGTCGATGTGGCACGGCCCGGAGAGCTTGAAGTGATAGCCCTCGATGGAGTTGTCCATGATCACCTTCCAGTTGGCCGGGACGATCACGTCCGCCTCCTCGATCAGGCGCATGTCGGCGAGGTTCGGGAACACCCGGTGCATCTCCTCGTCGGCGCCAGGGAACAGCTCGGCCAGCGACGGCGCGTTCGGGTCGAGGTTGAAGTAGAGGAAGCCGCCCAGTTCCTCCAGGCGCACCTGCGGGATGGCGAACGCTTCCTTGTCGAAGTTCTTGATCCGCTCGCAGCGCGGCGCACTGCGCAGCGCGCCGTCCATCTCGTAGCACCAGGAGTGGTAGGCGCAGCGCACGATGCCACCGGTGTTGCCGCGACGCTCCTCCAGCAGGCGGTTGCCGCGGTGTTGGCAGACGTTGTGGAAGGCGCGGATGTTCCCACTGCGGCTGCGGGCGATGACGATGCTCTGGTCGAACAGGTCGCAGACCACGTACTGCCCAACCTCCGCGAACTCGCTCAGGTGCCCGGCGACGTGCCAGGAGCGCAGGAAGATATTGTCGCGTTCGGCCTTGAACAGCGCCTCGTCGAAGAAATAGCGCGACGGCAGGGTGAAGGCCTGCTCCGGGTCCTGGCGGTCCCAGCCGTCGATGGAAGTACGCAATTTCAGGCTCTCGATGGACGACATGTTCGACTCTCCTCGGCTTCTTCTGGCGTGGCCGGCTCATGGTCCGGCGGCTCGGTTCGAGGACAAATCTAGGGGCACGCCTGCGGCGGCTCTTGATGAAAAACGACAAGTTTTCCGTCAGACGCATCAAGACCGGTTCGCCTGAAGACTCCCCATTGGCAGCAAACGAACGACGGCTGTCCGGATTCACTCCCTCGCTCTCGTTGTCCGCACAAGGCCGTGGATTTCCAATGGAACCGACCGCGACGCAGCCCGCGACGCACCCTGGAAACCCTGCCCCGGAGCCCGCCATGAGCCTCGATCTGAACGGTGTCAAAGTCCCTGACAGCAGTCTCGCCAATGCCATCACCGAGATGGTCCGCGACAACGCCACCCCGCTGCTGTTCCACCACTCATCCCGCGTCTATTACTGGGGCGCGCTGACCGGCGCGCGCAAGGAACTGAAGTTCGATGCCGAGCTGCTCTACGCCGGCGCGATGTTCCACGACATGGGCCTGATGCCGCGCTATTGCAGCCAGTGCGAACGCTTCGAAGTGGACGGCGCCGACTGCGCGGCGCAGTTCCTGCGCAGCCATGGCATCGCCGAAAGTGATATCGACACCGTGTGGACCGCCATAGCCCTGCACACCACGCCGGGCATTCCGCAGCACATGAAGCCGGAGATCGCCCTGGTCACCGCCGGCGTGGAAATGGACGTGCTCGGCATCGCCTACGACCAGTTCCCCGACGCCCAGCGTGACGCAGTGGTCGCCGCCCACCCGCGCGGCGGGCAGTTCAAGCAGGACATCCTGCAGACCTTCTACGACGGCATCAAAGCCAAGCCGGAAACCACCTTCGGCAACGTCAAGGCCGACGTGCTGGCCATGAAGGATGCGGACTTCGTGCGCGGCAACTTCTGCGAAGTGATCCTGAATTCCGACTGGGCCAGCTAGGGCTTCGCCTCCAGGGGCGTGCCCAGCACACCGGGCTCGCCCAGCAGCTGCGTCAGCCACTGCATGAACGCCCGTACCCGCTGCGGCAGGCGACGATGAGCGTAGAGCAGGGAGATTTCCATGGGTGGCAACGGAATGTGCCCCAGCACCTGCACCAGTCGCCCCGCCTCCAGGTCATCCAGCACGCCATGAATGGGCACCTGGATGATCCCCAGCCCACCCATCGCCGCGCTTTCGTAGGCCTCGGCGTTGTTCACCGACAGCGCTCCGCCCATCGGTATGTAGCGCACCTCGCCCTGATGCAGGTATTCGAAGCCCGGCGGCCGCGCGCCCAGCACCGTCACGTAGTGGATCAGTTGGTGCCCCGCCAGGTCGTCCAGCGACTGCGGCACGCCGCGCTCGGCAAGGTAGGACGGACTGGCGCAGGTCACCTGCGGGAACTGCCCGAGGGTGCGCGCCACCACCGACGGATCGTTCACCGCACCGACCCGCACCACGCAATCGAAGCCCTCGCGCACCAGGTCGACACGGCGGTCGGTGCAGCTCACCTCCAGCTCCAGCGCCGGGTGCCGCGCGAGGAACTCGCCGAGGCGCGGCATTACCAGCTTGCGCGCCATCACCGTCGGCATGTCCACCCGCAGACGGCCGCCGAGGGCTTCGTCGTCCTGGCGGAACAGGCCCTGCAACTCGTCCAGCTGGGCCAGCATGTCCTTGCTGCGCTCGTAGAGCACCAGCCCGTCCTGGGTTGCGGTGACGCGCCGGGTGGTGCGTTGCAGCAGGCGCGTGCCCAGCAGCTCCTCCAGCGCCTGCACGTGCTCGGAGACGGTGGAGCGCGGCAGGCTGAGTTGCTCGCCAGCCTGGGTGAAGCTGGCCAGTTCGGTAACGCGGACGAAGGTACGCAGGAGGTCGGGGCGGATCATGGGCAGGCCTGTTGTTCGCGGATCATTGTTCGCTAATACCGACCAGTATTTCCGATTCTCGCCGGTTTATCGCCATTCAATCGAACAATAAGCTATCCCTCAACCCCACCCGCCAGCTACCGCAAACAAGGAGCTTCGCCATGACCCGCAAGATCGCTCTCATCACCGGCGCCAGCCGTGGCCTTGGCCGCAACGCCGCCCTGCACCTCGCCGCCGCAGGCGTCGACATCATCGGCACCTACCGCAGCCAGGCCGACGAAGCCCAGGCCGTCGCCGCCGAGATCGAACAGCACGGCGGCCGCGCCGTGATGCTGCACCTGGACGTGGCGGAGAGTGCCAGCTTTACCGCCTTTGCCGAGCAGATCCGCGCCACCCTGGGCGAGGCGTTTGGCCGTCAGAACTTCGACTTCCTGGTGAACAACGCCGGCATCGGCCTCTACGCCAGCTTCGCCGAGACCAGCGAGGAGATGTTCGACCAGTTGATGAACATCCAGCTCAAGGGCCCGTTCTTCCTGACCCAGAAGCTGCTGCCGCTGATCGCCGACGGCGGCCGCATCCTCAATGTCTCCAGCGGCCTGACGCGTTTCTCCCTGCCCGGCTACGCCGCCTACGCGACCATGAAGGGGGCGATGGAGACCCTGACCAAGTACCAGGCCAAGGAACTCGGCGCTCGCGGCATCGCGGTGAACATCCTCGCCCCCGGTGCCATCGAGACCGACTTCGGCGGCGGCGTGGTGCGCGACAACGCCCAACTGAACCAGCAGATTGCCAGCAACACCGCCCTGGGCCGCGTCGGCCTGCCGGACGATATCGGCGCGGTGATTGCCGCCCTGCTCTCCGATGGCGGCCGCTGGATCAACGGCCAGCGCGTGGAGGCGTCTGGCGGCATGTTCCTCTGATCCGGACGACAGCATGATCATGGGAGCGGACTTCGTCCGCGATGGGGTCCGCATCGCGCCGGACCCCATCGCGCAAAGAGTCCGTTCCTGCCCCGTCCGACCGCCTAGGCTGCGGACTTTCTCGATATACGCAATAAACATTTACCGCGAAAATTCCTGCAACATTCTGTTACGGCCTCTAGTCTAAAAACGCGCGTGGAGAAGACGAATCGCAGATTCCGCCTGGGCGAAGGACCCGTTCAGCCGATCTGCACCGCGCCCCGATGGGACGACTTCGCACCCTCGCTCCGCTCATCCGGCACCTGCCGCGAGCGCAGATCACCGTGAACTGACCTGGCACTACCCGTTCCTGCCACCTCGATAACGAGCGGACGGGTGCTGCCTCAGGAGCCGAAATGACCGAACACCCCAAGGGATTCACCCGGCGTCAGCTGTTGAAGTCTTCCGCCGCCTCCCTGGCCGTGGGCGCCGCCGCCAGCACCCAGGCCGCCACCGTGATCGGCACGCCGAAATGGCTGCCCTTCGACCACAACGGCCCGCCGCACTACGACAGCCCCGGCTGGCAGTTCTTCACCGCCGAGGAAGCCACCGAGGTGGAGGCCATTGTCGAGCAACTGATTCCCGCCGATGACCTGAGCGTCAGCGGCAAGGACGCCGGTTGCGCGGTGTTCATCGACCGCCAGCTGGTGAGCGATTACGGCGACTTCGGCCGCCTGTACATGACCGGGCCCTTCACGCCGGGCACGCCCGCGCAGGCCGACCAGTCGCCACTGGTGCCGCGCGAGCGCTATCGCATCGGCCTGGCCGCGCTGGGCAAGTACTGCCAGGGCAAGTTCCAGAAGCCGTTCAGCGCCCTGCCCGGCGAACAGCGCGACCAGGTGCTGACCGACCTGGAGAAAGGCGCCATCACCCTCGACGGCATCGACGCCAAGGCGTTCTTCCAGCAGGTGCTGGACAACACCATGGAAGGCTTCTTCGCCGACCCCATCTATGGCGGCAATCGCGACATGGTGTCGTGGAAGATGCTCGGCTTCCCCGGCGCGCGCTACGACTACCGCGACTACATCGGCCTGCACAACCAGAAGCTGAATCTCGTGCCGCTCTCCATCGTCGGCAGCTCCGCCTGGACCAAGAAGGGTTAACAACGCCATGGCCAAGAAACTACCTTCCACCGACGTCGTGGTTGTCGGGCTCGGCTGGGCGGGCTCCATCATCGCCCACGAACTGGCCGACGCCGGCCTCGATGTGATCGGCTTCGAACGCGGCCCCTGGCGCGACACCGCCAGCGACTTCAACCTCGCCTCGGCCGCCGACGAACTGCGCTACAACCGCCGCCAGGAGCTGATGCTGCGCACCCGGCAGAACACCTGCACGATGCGCAACAAGGAGTCGGAAACCGCCCTGCCGATGCGCGTCTGGGGTTCGTTCCACCCCGGCAACGGCACCGGCGGCGCAGGCAACCACTGGGCCGGCATCACCTTCCGCTTCCAGCCCGAGGAATTCCGCCTGGCCAGCCACCTGAAGGAGCGCTACGGCAAGGAAGTGCCCGCCGAGCTGACCCTGCAGGACTGGGGCACCACCTGGGAGGAAATGGAGCCGCATTACGACGCCTTCGAGCGGCTCGCCGGCGTTTCCGGCAAGGCCGGCAATCTGGGCGGGCAGATAGTCGAAGGCGGCAACCCTTTCGAGGGCGCGCGCTCGCGCGAGTACCCCAACCCGCCCACCGCGCAGACCTACGCCCCGACGCTGTTCGCCGAAGCGGCGCGCAACCTGGGCTACAAACCCTTCCCGGTGCCCTCGGCACTGGCCTCCCAGGGCTACACCAACCAGTTGGGCGTGACCATGGGGCCCTGCACCTTCTGCGGTTTCTGCACCAACTACGGCTGCGCCAACTATTCCAAGGCCAGCGCCATCGTCAACGTCCTGCCGGCGCTGATCCGCAAACCCAACTTCACCGCCAGGACCAACTCCGAAGTGCTCAAGGTGACCATGGACAGCAGCGGTTCCCGTGCCACCGGTATCGTCTACGTCGACTCCAGCGGAGAGGAATGGGAACAGCCGGCGGACATCGTGGTGGTCGCCGCGTTCATCTTCGAGAACGTGCGGCTGATGCTGCTTTCGGGCGTCGGCGAACCCTACAACCCGATCGCCAATACCGGCACCACCGGGCGCAACTTCGCCTACCAGACGGCCAACAGCGTCAAGCTGTTCTTCAAGGACAAGAACTTCAATTCCTTCATCGGTGGCGGCGCCATCGGCATGGGCATCGACGAGTTCAACAACGACAACTTCGACCACTCCGGCCTGGGTTTCGTCGGCGGCGGCAGCACTCGCGTGACCCCGATCGGCGCCGCCCCCATCGACTCGCGGCCGGTTCCGCCCGGCACGCCTGCCTGGGGCTCCCAATGGAAGAAAGCCACGGTAGAGAGCTACCTGAGCAACATGTCCATCGGCTGTGAGGCCAGCAGCTACACCACGCGCAGCAACTACCTGTCGCTGGACCCCAACTACAACGACCCCCACGGTCGACCGCTGCTGCGCATCACCTTCGACTTCCCGGAAAACGACCTGCGGATGGCGCAGTACTGCACCGACAAGGTGGCAGAGATCGCCCGCAGCATGAACCCGCAGCAGATAGTCCCGGCTCCGCGCAAAGGCCCCTGGTCGAATACCTCTTACCAGTCTTCGCACATCGTCGGCGGCTTCATCATGGGCGCCGATCCGAAGAACAGTTCGGTGAACAAGCACCTGCAGGTCTGGGGCGTGCCCAACCTGTTCGTGGTGGGCTCCTCGGCCTTCCCGCAGAACCCCGGCTACAACCCTACCGGCACTGTCGGCGCACTGGCCTTCAAGGCCGCCGATGCGATCCGCAGGCTATACCTTAAACGCCCCGGGGAGATGATCAGCGCATGAAGACTCTCCTTCGCATCGGCACCCTCGCCCTGCTGGGCCTGAACCTGCAGCAAGCCAGTGCAGGAACGGGCGCGGACTCCTACAACCTGGTGGAAAAGGGTCGCTATCTCGCCGTCGTCGGCGACTGCACCGCCTGCCACACCCTGCCCGGCGGCGCGCCGTTCGCCGGCGGCGTGGCCATCGAGACACCGTTCGGCAAACTGGTCGGTGCCAACATCACCCCGGACCCGGACACCGGCCTGGGACGCTGGAGCTTCGAGGACTTCCAGGCAGTAATGTCCACCGGTCACAGTCGCGGCGGCAAACGCCTGTACGGCGCCATGCCGTTCACCGCGTACACCAAGGTGCACCGCGAGGACAACCGGGCGCTCTGGGCCTACCTGCAGACCTTGCAGCCGGTGCACAACCCGGTGGAAACCAACCTGTTGCCCTTCCCCTTCAGCGTGCGCACCAGCCTGATCGGCTGGAACTGGCTGAACTTCACCCAGGGCGAATTCGTTCCCAAGCCAGACAAGTCGGCACAATGGAACCGTGGTGCCTACCTGGTGGAGGGGCTCGGCCATTGCGGCACCTGCCACACACCGAAGAACCTGCTCGGCGGTGACGACAACGAGCGCTTCCTCGCCGGCGCCAACCTGCAGGGCTGGGTCGCCCCGGACATCACCGCCAACCCGCACAGCGGCATCGGCCAGTGGAGCACCCAGGACCTGGTGCAGTACCTGAAAACCGGCGCCAACCGCTTCGACATCGCCTCCGGCCCGATGGCCGAAGCGGTGGAGAACTCCACCCAGCACTGGAGCGACGAAGACCTGATGGCGGTCGCCGTGTATCTCAAGGATGGCGTCCCCGGCAAGCCCGCTCCCCCACCCATGGCGGCGGACGACGCCGCCATGGTGGCAGGCAAGGCGATCTACGCGGACCGCTGCTCCGCCTGCCATGTGAGCAACGGCCAGGGCGTGAAGAACCTGTTCCCGACCCTGGCCGCCGCCCCCCTGGTCAACAACGACGACCCCACCTCGCTGATCCGCGTGGTGCTGGCCGGCAGCCGCGCCGGAAGCACCGACGCCGCCCCGACGGCGCCGGCCATGCCCTCGTTCGCCTGGAACCTCGACGACGACAAGGTCGCCAAGGTGCTGACCTACGTGCGCAACACCTGGGGCAACGCGGCGACACCGGTGACCGCCAGCCAGGTGGCGGACCTGCGCAAGGAACTGGCTGAGTAAGGTGCAATGAGCGTGGGAGCGGACTCCTTCCGCGATGGTCTCCGCGCGACGCGGTCCTATCGCGGACGGCGCCCGCTCCTACGTATCCTGCTATTTCGTACCCTGCAGGAGCGGGTCCGCGAACCCCTCCCCGGCTTCGCGCAACCCGGCGCTCCCCGCTCCCGCGAACGCCCGGCGCCCAGGCGTGGTGATTACTTCAGCCGACGCTCGGCGGCGATCTCCGGCAGATCGGTGCGGCGCAGATAGGTGAGCAACGCCTCGTTGAGGTTCAGCCTGTCGTGGATATTCTGCTCGGCGAGGATCTGCAGGCACTCTCTGCTCAAGGTCATCACCTCGCCGCTCCTGGGCGCCCAGACGAACTCGCACGCCGGACGGATACTGTCCTCGGCCACGTCCATACCGAAGGAATCCTCGCTGAAGCGCACGATGTACTTGCCGGTCTTGAGATTGAAGCCGACGAAGCCGGACAGGCCCTCGGCGGCGTTGCAGATATCGCTGGAAGTGATAGCCATGATGGTGCCCCCTGGATTTCTTCTGTTATGGATTCGCACGCAGGAGGTTCCCGCTTCTGGGAGCAGGTGAACGGGGAATTCTGACAGCCTTCCCCAAGCCTGCTCAGGGGCCGGTTGTCGCACCCGCCACTGTTGCCTGTCCAACACCTGGCCAGCAGCATTGCTCCCGGCAAAACACCGGCGGCTGTCCCGGCGAATCGGCAAGCTGCTGATCAGGCTGGAGTTTCCTCGCGTGGCACGGCTTTCGCTCTGTTCACCTTGCGGCACCTTCGCCGCCGTGCAGCAACGAGGAGCCGAGCCATGAGCCAGCAACCGATCCGTTTCGCCTACTGGGTCCCCAACGTCAGTGGCGGCCTGGTGGTCAGCAAGATCGAACAGCGCACCCACTGGGACATCGACTACAACCGCGAACTGGCGCGCATCGCCGAGAACGCAGGATTCGACTACGCGCTGACACAGATTCGCTTCACCGCCGGTTACGGCGCCGAGAACCAGCACGAGTCCGTCGCCTTCAGCCACGCGCTGCTGGGCGCCACCGAAAAGCTCAAGGTGATCGCCGCTATCCTCCCCGGGCCCTGGACGCCCTCGCTGGCCGCCAAGCAGCTGGCGACCATCGACCAGCTCACCGCCGGCCGCATCGCCGTGAACATCGTGAGCGGCTGGTTCAAGGGCGAGTTCCAGGCCATCGGCGAACCCTGGCTGGAGCACGACGAGCGCTACCGTCGCTCCGAGGAATTCATCCGCGCCCTGAAGGGCATCTGGACCCAGGACAACTTCACCTTCAAGGGTGACTTCTACCGCTTCCACGACTACAACCTGAAACCCAAACCCATCCAGCGCCCGCACCCGGAAATCTTCCAGGGCGGCAGCTCCCGGGCCGCGCGCGACATGGCCTCGCGGGTATCCGACTGGTACTTCACCAACGGCAACAGCGTGGAAGGCATCAAGGCTCAGGTGGACGACATCCGCGAGAAGGCCGCCGCCAACGGTCATTCGGTGAAAATCGGGGTCAACGCCTTCGTCATCGCCCGCGACACTGAGGAAGAGGCCCGCGCGGTGCTCGCCGAAATCATCGACAAGGCCGACCCGGAAGCAGTGAACGCCTTCGGCCACGCGGCGAAACAGGCCGGCGCCGCCTCGCCCGAAGGCGAAGGCAACTGGGCGAAATCCACCTTCGAGGACCTGGTGCAGTACAACGACGGGTTCAAGACCAACCTGATCGGCACGCCGCAACAGATCGCCGAACGCATCGTCGCGCTAAAGGCAGTCGGCGTGGATCTGGTGCTGGCGGGCTTCCTGCATTTCCAGGAAGAGGTGCGCTACTTCGGCGAGAAGGTACTGCCGCTGGTGAAGGAGCTGGAGCAGAAGAAGGCGCGGCGGACCGAGGCCGCCTGAAGCGTCGGGAGAACGCTCTCAGGCGCCTTGCGTCAAGTGCCTGGCAATCGCCGACCGCAGCGGCGGCAGGTTCTGCGCCAGGCGCAGGCCGGCATTGCGCAGCAGACGAACCGGAGGACGCGGGTCGGTGTACATGCCGACGATCAGCCGGGTGGCCTGGTACAGCGGCCAGGTCGCCAGGCGATGGGCCATGGCGTAGCGGCGCAGCGGCCAGGAACCGCCGATATCGCCGCCACGGCGATGGGTGGCGAGGATTTCATTGGCCAGCCGGCGCTGGCTCTGCAGGCCGAAATTGAAGCCGTGCGCCGTCACCGGATGCATACCGACGGCGGCATCGCCGATCAGCGCGCTGCGCGGGCCGACGAAGCGGTCGGAGTAAACGCCCACCAGCGGGTAGCTGTGCCGCGGGCCGAGCAGTTCCATCCCGCCCAGGCGGCGGTCGAAGCGACGTTCCATCTCGTCGGCAAAGGCTTTCTCGTCCATCTCCAGCAGCGGCGCCATCTCGCGCTGCGGCAGGGTCAGTACCACCGAGGAGCGGTCGCCGTTGATCGGCAGCAGCGCCAAGGTCTGGCCGTAGCCGAACCATTCCCAGGCGACGTTGTGGTGCGGTTTCTCGTGGGCCATGCGGCATACCATCATGGTCTTGCCGAAGTCCTCCATGCTCGCGCCGATACCCAGCATGCGGCGGGTCTCGGAGAAGCGGCTATCGGCGGCAACCAGCAGGCGCGCATGGACGCGGCTGTCGTCATCCAGCGTCAGGTCCACGCCGTTCTGCCCGACACGCAGCGAGCGCAGTGCACGCCCGCAGACCAGCGAGACGTCCGGGCACTCGTGCACTGCATCGAAGGCCGCGCGGCGGATCATCTGGTTCGACACGAAGTAGCCCAGCTGTTCGGCCCCGGCCTGTTCCGCCTCGATGCGCAGGGTGAACAGCGACGGACCGTTGAGCACCTGGGCATCGCGCAGCGGCGAGACTTCCTGCGGGTCGATCCGCGACCACATCCCCAGGCGTTGCAACTCGGCGCGTGAAGCGTGGGTCAGGGCGATCTCCCGGCCATCCTCGGCGGGTTCGGCCACGGCGGCCAGCGGCTGGCGCTCGATCAGCAGGATCGACAGGCCATTGCCCGACAACGAGCGGGCCAGGCAAAGCCCGGCGGGGCCGGCGCCGACGATGGCGATGTCCACGTGCATGGGTGACTCCTTTCGCTGGGGAGGGGCGGTCCCGGAGTCTAGGCTGGCCAGTGGCCGGTTTCGTTGCCGTGGATCAGTTGCCCGTGGCGAATACCTCCAAATAGACGAGTCTAGATCGACAACCGCACGCCCCTGTCCGGGTCGATCACCGCCGCGCCCCGGCGCTTGTTCACCACCAGTTCGCCGATCTCGATCAGCCGCGTGCGCGTGACGTTGCGGCTCAGGCCCAGCAGATTGGCAGTGTGCACCTGGTTGCAGTGGCAGAAGCGATAGGCCGCGCGCAGCAGCGCGTCTTCCACCCGTGCGTGCAGGTTGCCGCCCTGCTCCTCGAACAGGCGCTGGAAGGCCTGCTGGAGAATCTGCTCGGCGCCCAGCGATTCCAGGCGCGGCTCGTCGCTGCGCTCGATGCGCAGGTTGGACAGGTGCAGGTCTTGCGCGCGCACCACGCCGTCACGGCAGATCAGCAAAGTGTGGTGGATGACGTTTTCCAGCTCGCGGATGTTCCCCGGCCAGGAATAGCTGCGCAGCTTCTGCGCCGCCTCGGCGCTCAGCTGGCTCTGCCCGTAGCCCAGGCGACGGCTGTATTCGGCGATGAAATGGCGGGTCAGCGGGAGGATGTCGCCGGGCCGCTCGCGCAGCGGCGAAAGCTCCAGGCTGACCACGTTGAGCCGGTAGTAGAGGTCCTCGCGGAAGTGCCCGGCGTTGATCGCCTTCTCCAGCTGCACGTTGGTGGCCGCCAGCACCCGCACGTTGATCGGGATGCTCTTGCGCGAGCCCAGGCGCACCACTTCGCGTTCCTGCAGCACGCGCAGCAGTTTCACTTGGATCGGCATCGGCAAGTCACCGATCTCGTCGAGGAACAGGGTGCCTCCATCGGCTTCCTCGAACCAGCCGGCCTTCGCCGCCAGCGCACCGGTGAAGGCGCCTTTCTCGTGGCCGAACAGCTCGGCCTCCACCAGGGATTCGGAGAAGGCGCCGCAGTTCACCGCCACGAACGGACCGCCCCGTCGCACGCTGAGATTATGGATGTGCCGCGCCACCAATTCCTTGCCGGTGCCGGTCTCGCCGATGATCAGCACGCTGGCCTCGCTGGGCGCGACCTGTTGCAGGTGGTCGAGCAACGCCTGGGATTTCGGGTCTTCGAAAACCTGGGCCGTGGCGCGGATGGAAGTCGCCAGCGCGGGGGACTTGGGCAGGGTCAGCAGACCCTCGGGTGTGGTCGCATTCATGAGTAGAAAGTCGGTTGCGGGAGTTGCTGGTTCAGCGCCCAGTCACCCAGCTCGCGGACCTTGTAGTCCACCGGGTCGTGCAGGGTCTGGGTGCGCAGGTTGCGCCAGTAGCGGTCGATGCGCAGTGCGGCATGGGTGGAACGTGCGCCGGTGACCTCGAACAGGCGGTTGCAGATTTCCAGGCCGTTGCGCGTGGCCGCGACCTTGGCGGTGGCGATGGCCACGGCCAGCCGGCCACGCTCCTCGGCGTCCAGCGCGGCGCCCTTGCCCCAGGCCTCGTCGAGCAGTTGCGCGGCACGGCGCACCAGCAGGCGGGTGCTTTCCAGGCCGACCCAGAACTCGCCGTAATGGGCGAGCACGTAAGGGTCTTCGCTGACCGTGGCGGCGTTGGAGCGGAACCACGGGCGGGCTTCCTTGAGCGTGTACTGCCGCGCCTCTTCGAACGCACCTTCAGCTATGCCAAGGAACACATGGGTGAAGATCAGTTGCGCGATCAGCGGGCGCAGGCAGGCGAACGGCGTGCTCAGCGGGCCCGGGTCGAGCAGCAGTTCGCTCTCCTCCACGCGCACGCGCTCGAAGGTGGCGCTGCCGCTGTCGGTCTGGCGCTGGCCCATGTTGTCCCAGTCGTGGGCGAGGCTGATGCCGCTGCGCGCGGTGGGAATGGCGGCGATCAGCAGCTTGCCGCCCTCGCCGTCCAGCGCCGAGGCGATGAGCATTTCCGAATCCAGCGCGCCGGAGCAGAAGCTCTTGCGCCCGGAGAACTCGCGCCAGCCGGCGAAGCTGCGCGACACGGTGCGGGTGTCCAGCGGGTTCAGGGCGTTACCCCAGAACCATTGGTTGCGCGCGGTCAGCTCGAACCACGGCTGCCACTGCTCGGGTCGCGAGAACAGGCGCACGGTGGCCAGCATCAGGTGCTGGAAGCCGAACACATGGGCAATGGAGCTATCGACCACGGCGAACTGGCGGACGATGTCCAGCGTGGTGCTCCAGTCGGCGCCCAGGCCGCCGTATTCGCTGGGGATGATCAGCGACAACAGGCCGCTCTGGCGCAGCGCGTCGCGCTCGGCTTTCGGCGTGCCGCCGCGGATGTCGCGTTCGGCGGCGGTTTCGGCGAAACCGCCGGCCAGTCGTTGAGCTATTTGCCCAGGTGTCTGTGCGTCGAGACGCGTCTTGGCGTTCACGCTCGCTTCCTCTTTGTTCGATTGAATGCGTACCGGGCTCCTGCCCGGCACTTCATGGGTGGGGCTCAGCCGGCCTTGCGTCCGGGCAGCACATCGTTGGCGATCATTTCGCCGAAGGGCCCGGTCAGGTTGGTCACGCCGCGTCCGGCGAGGCTCGCATAGGGTTCGGGTAGCAACGGGAAGACCAGCTCGGCGAAGCGATACGCCTCTTCCAGGTGCGGGTAGCCGGAGAAGATGAAGCTGTCGATCCCCAGGTCCGCGTACTCCTTGATGCGCTCGGCGACCTGCTGCGGGTTACCCACCAGCGCGGTGCCGGCGCCGCCGCGCACCAGCCCGACGCCGGCCCAGAGGTTGGGGTAGATCTCCAGCTGGTCACGCCGACCGCCGTGCAGCGCGGCCATGCGCCGCTGGCCTTCGGAATCGAAGCGGGCGAAGGACTTCTGCGCGTTGGCGATGGTCTCGTCGGAGATGTTGGCGATCAGCTTGTCGGCCGCCTGCCAGGCTTCCTCGGCGGTTTCGCGGACGATCACGTGCAGGCGGATGCCGAACGTCACGCTGCGCCCCTGCTTCGCCGCCTTCTCGCGCACGTCGGCGATCTTCTGCGCGACCGCCTGTGGCGGTTCGCCCCAGGTCAGGTAGACGTCCACCTGCTCGGCGGCGAGGTCGTGGGCCTCCGCGGAAGAGCCGCCGAAGTACAGCGGCGGATACGGCTTCTGGATCGGCGGATAGAGCGCCTTGGCGTTCTCCACCTGCAGGTGCTTGCCGGCGAAGTCCACGGACTCGCCCTGCAGTACGCGGCGCCAGATGCGCAGGAACTCGTCGGTGACTTCATAGCGCTCGGCATGGCTGAGGTGGATGCCGTCGCCACGGTTTTCATCCGGATCGCCACCGGTGACCACGTTGATCAGCAGGCGTCCGCCGGACAGGCGATCCAGGGTCGCGGCCATGCGCGCGGAGACGGTCGGAGAGATGATTCCCGGACGAATCGCCACCAGGTAGCGCAGGCGCTCGGTGAGGGGCGCCAGGGCCGAGGCGACCACCCAGGAATCTTCGCAGGAACGACCGGTGGGAATCAGCACCCCGTAGTAGCCGAGGGAATCGGCGGCCTGGGCGATCTGCTTGAGATACGGCAGCGATACCGGGCGCGCGCCCTCGCTGGTGCCGAGGAAGTGGCCGTCGCCGTGAGTGGGCAGGAACCAGAACACGTTCATCGAGGGCTCCTCAGGCGGTCTTGCGCAGTTGCGGACGGGCGAACAGCGGCGCGGCGCGCTCGGCGGCCAGCTGGATGCGCGCGCGCAGGGTGTCGCTGGTGATCTGGTAGTTGGCGAAGTCCGCCTCGCTGGCGTACACGCCGATGGGCAGCGTGATCGACTGGAAGAAGCTGAACAGCGGGCGCAACTGGTGGTCGAGGACCAGCGCGTGGCGCTCGCTGCCACCGGTGGCGGCGAGCAGCACCGGGGTGTCGATCAGGGCGTTCATGTCCACCAGGTCGAACAGGTGCTTGAGCAGGCCCGGATAGGAACCGCGGTAGACCGGCGAGGCGACGACCAGCAGGTCGGCGGTCTCGATCTCGCGCAAGGTGGCTTCCAGCTCGGCGGAGAGCTCCTGGCGGGACAGCGCGGCACCCAGCGGGCGGGCGATGTCAGCCAATTCGATGACTTGGGCTTCTACCGGGAGCTGCTCGCCGAGGGCGTCGAGCACGGCCTGGGTAAGCACCAGGGTGCGCGAGGGGCGATAGGTGCCGCCGGAGACGGCGACCACTTTGATGGGGCTGGTCATGGGTTTTCCCTGTTGACTGTTGCGCTAGGTACAGAAGCCTTGAGCAAGGGCCGTACCAACAGGGAAATGTGCGGTTTCAGGGCACTTGAGCGAGGGACCGGGGATGACTCATGTCACTCAGGCAACAGCGCTGCTGATCGACTGTTGCCTGAGCAACAGCCGGCACTCAATGCACGGCCAGCTCACGCAGGCCGTGGGAGATATCCAGGCCCTCCAGTTCAGCCACGTATTCATCCTTGCTGAGCAGGCCGATACAGGGCGTGGCGCCACGCTGACGAAGTTCCCCGGCGGCCAGCTTGCGGGCCAGTGCCACCGCTGCCATGCAGGGGATATTCGGGCCATGGTCGCGCTGCGCAAGTATTTCCCAACACAGCAGCAGTGGCTTGCCTTCGCCGTCAAGGCCTTGCAGCTGGACGAACATGCCACTGCGGCCATCGCCCAGCGGCTCCATGGCCACGGCCATGCGATGCAGGCCTGCGCCCAGTCGTGCGGCATCCTTCACCAGGCCGGCGCGCACCAGCCAGGACAGGCCCCAGGTACCGAACTGGGTGAGCCGCAACCCCAGGCCGGCGGAGAAACGTACGTCCTGCACGCCGGCATAGCGCTGCGGGAAGAGATCCAGGTCCGGCACATCGCAATGGGCCAGCCAGCGTTTGCCCAGGGGGGCGGGAAAGCGGTGGCGATTGAGCCCCTGCCAGCCGTGCACGTCCTGCCAGCGTCCCTGCCGCCACTGCCGCAACGGCTTGCCGCAGTAACCGAGCACTGCGGACACTGTGGCCTCCCCGGGAATCTTTGCCGAGGAGCTGATGCCATGGTGGATGCTGTCCAGCCGCTGGAAGCGTGGCAGCAGTTCGTCGATCACCGAGGCGGCCAGCGCAGGCACCGAACTGGCGCCGCTGCAGACCAGCACGCCGGCACTGCGCGCGGCGCGGTCGAGTTCGTGGATGCCGCAGACGAACTGGCGCGCGTCCGCCAGGTCGACGTAATGGGCGCGGGCGCCGATGGCGGCACGGGCGACGCGGTAATCCTGCCCCTGGAAGGGACCGGCGGTGGAAATCACCAGGTCCACCTTCAGCTCGTTGAGGCGGCCGGCCAGGGTCGGCTGGTTCATATCCAGGCACACCGCCTCGCCGCCCACCTGCGCGGCCAGCTCATTGGCGCGGCGCTGGTCGCGTCCGCCCACCAGGACGCGGATTCCTTCGATACCGCTCAGACGCCGTACGATCAGGCTGCCGAAGTTGCCGTAGCCCCCGAGCACCAGCACGCGAAATTTTCGTTCCATTCCCACTGACCCTGCTACTCCCTGAGTACTGGCGGCTGCGCCAGCTCATTCATCCTGGTTTTGCACCCTCGTGACGGGGCAGATTGTCCTCCAGCGGCCACCAGCTGGCGCGGGACGCGACGTAATAATGTGCTTCGAGCTTTGTCCGTACCGGCTCGTCCAGGGTTCCCGCACGCACCCGCAAAGTCTCCGGCAGGGCATCGCGGGCGCTGTAGATCGGCGAGCCGCAGGTGCGGCAGAACACGCGCTTCTTATCGGCGGTAGCGCGATACTCGCCCAGCTGCGACTCGCCGCCGAGCAGGCGGAAGGCCGCGCGGTCCACGGGAATGTTGGTGGCGAACGGCCCGCCCTGGGCCTTGCGGCACTGGCTGCAATGGCAGACCTGGACAGGCGCCAGTTCGCCATCGATCTCGAAACGCACTGCGCCGCACAGACAACCGCCCGAATGCATGGCCCTGCTCCCTCGTCCCGTTTTCACGAAGTGCAGGAGTCTAGATCAGCAACGCGGGTAATCACCACCGTGCCTTCGAGCGGTTTCAACCCTCGCTGCCCCAGCCCAGTGGATAGAGCAGTTCTTCCTTATAACCGGCCCACACCCGCACTGCAGCGGGGAAGCTTGCGTCCAGCTCGGCGTCGCCGCTGTCCACCAGCAGCGGCCGGCCTTCGAGGGTGCCGAGCTTGCGCTTGGTGGCGATCACCCGCAGCCGTTCGATGCCGATGGCGCGCAGCACCCGTGGGCTGATCTGCTGGTTGCCACGGCCGAGGATATGCCCCTGGCCGCCAATGGCCGTCACCAGCAGGAAGGCCGGGTGGCCGTGCACCAGCTCGAACAACTGCGCCTCGGTGACATCGCGGGCGATCACTTCACCGTTCTCGACCACGTCGACGCCCAGCAGCGTGGTATCCAGGTGCAGGTCGGCAGCCAGCCCATGCAGCGTCGAACCGGGGCCGAAGACGTAACGTACGTCTTCTTCCCAGCTGTCTTCCAGCCAAGCGGCGAGATCGGCCAGCACCAGCTCCTCGGTCTCCATGCCAGCCTGTTTCACATGCTGCATGAAGTGACCTTCCTCGGGCACCGTCAGTTCGGCATACCAGCGCGCAGCGACACGCCCCTCGCGCAGCGCCGCTTCGTCGAGGTCGCGCACTTCGCCCTGGGTCAGGCGCACCAGGCCGCCGTCCACCAGTCGTCGTGCCAGTTCCCCGGCGGCCCGCGGGCTGATGGCATAGACGCCGGAGTGGATCTTCACCCCGGCGGGGATGCCTAGCACCGGCTGGCCTTCGCGGGCCGCTTCGGCGACGTCCCGCGCGGTGCCATCGCCACCGGCGAAGAGGATCAGCGCCACGCCAGCCTCCTGCAGCGCCTGTACGGCGTGACGGGTATCCGCCGCACTGCTCTGCTCCTTTTCCAGCACGCCGACCAGGCGGTGGCCGAAGCCCATGCTCGCCAGCAGCTCGGCGCCCATGGCGCCGGGAAAAGTGAGGAACTCCAGGCGCTCGCGCACCGGCAACAGATGCTCCAGCGCCACGCGGGTGCGCTCCGCTGCCCGCGGCTGCGCGCCGCGCGCCAGGGCCAGCTCCGCCACCCCGTCACTGCCCTTGAGCGCCGTCGGCCCACCAATACCGGCCAGCGGATTGATGATCAGCCCTATGCGAATCCTGTCCATACTCAACCTCGAGGGAAACTTCTTCGAACCACCGGCGCAAGGCCGGGTCGGACCAGGGAAGCGACGGTTCCACTCACTATAACGACAAGCAGACGACCGGGGACCACGCGATTGGCATGCAATCTGCGAGGGCATTGGTCGCCTGTCTTCGGTGACGGTTCTTCGGCGCTGCCACGCGCAGCCTCTGTCACCGGGCTTTCATCTGATCTGCCTAGACTGCAACGAACCTGATGTAGAGGAGATTGGCCATGAGCCTGCAAACCCACCGTGAACCCACTCCCCGCCCCGCCCCGCGCAACCCGCAGCAGCCGGTCGGCGGCTCGATCATCGATGCCCAGGGCCGCGAGGTCCCGATCACCGAAGACATGATCCAGCGCGCCTGCCAGGAACTGGACAAGACCTGCGAGCAGCCACGCCGCTGACAGTCGGTGCGGCGGCGCGTCCGCCCTATTCCCCGACCCGGTTGGCGCCCAAGGCGGTCAGCAGGCTTTCCAGGCGCGGCGAATCACCCTGGATGTCCACCCACAGCCCGGTGATCTCGCGCCGCGGCGGGTAGTGCTTGCGCAGCGCGTCGAAGGCCGCCCGCCGGGTCTTGGTATCGCCTACCAGGCTGCGACGGAAGTTGGCGTCATCGCTGCGCGGGTCATAGACCGCACGGCAGAGCATCGCCAGCGCCCAGTCCGGGTCGCACTCTTCCTTGAGGCTCAGTTCGGCCAGCCATTGCGCGGGCAGCAGGTCGTCGAGATCGACTTCCGGCGCGCGCTGCTGCCAGGCGCAGAACGCTTCGTAGATCTGCGCGGTGCCGCGCAGCTTGCCGTCGAGGCTGTAGCCGGCGATGTGCGGCGTCGCGATGCGGCAGAGTTCGGCCAGGCGCACATTGACCTCCGGCTCGCCCTCCCAGACATCCAGCGCCACGTCGAGATTCGCGCCGGATTCCAGGTGAACGCGTAGCGCGGTGTTGTCGACCACACCGCCGCGGCTGGCATTGATCAGCCAGGTGCCGGGGCGCAGTGCCTTGAGGCGCTCGGCGTCGATCAGGTGGCGGGTCGGGTTGTCGCCGTCGCGGGTCAGCGGCGTGTGCAGGCTGATCACGTCGCACTCGCGCAGCACTTCCTCCAGGCTGCGAAAATCGCCGCCCTCGACAGCCGCGCGGGGCGGATCGCAGACGCGCACATCCCAGCCCAGACCGCGCAGCACGTCCACCAGACGACCGCCTACCTGCCCAGCGCCGATCACGCCATAGCGGCGCTCGGCGAGCTTCGCGCCGTGCACGTCGGCCAGCGCCAGCAGGCTGCCCAGCACCCAGTCGACCACGCCACGGGCATTGCAACCCGGCGCACTGGACCAGGCGATACCGGCCTCGGCGAAGTAATCGAGATCGAGATGATCGGTGCCGATGGTGCAGGTGCCGACGAACTTCACCTGGCTGCCCTGGAGCAGCTCGCGGCTGACGTCTGTCACCGAACGCACCAGCAGCACTTCTGCATCGCCCAGGGCGGCACGGTCGATGCCGCGTCCCGGCAGACGGCGGATATCGCCGTGGGCACCGAAGAAGGCTTCGACCAGGGGAATGTTTTCATCGGCAAGGATACGCATGGGCTGACTCCAGAAATCGGCAGCAGGTACTTTACCAGCGCTGCTGCGCGCGGTCCCGCACAGCCATGTAGGGCGCATCACCTGGAACAGATTATCCGCCGCTCCCTTCAAGGCGGATAACGCTGGCGCGTTATCCGCCCTGCGTCAGCGCCGATCCTTCAGCCCTGCGCGCGGTCCCGCGCGGCGCGGGCAAGACTTCCTGACTGGCCCGTCAGCCCTTAAACTGGTCGGCTTCCCGCCAATTTCTTTCGCCAAGGAAAGCCGTGACCAGCCTCGCCCAGCCCGTCTCCCGCGGACGGCGCACCGCCACCGAACTCAAGGAACTGCTGACCCTCGCAGCGCCCATCATGATCGCCCAGCTGGCCACTACCGCCATGGGCTTCGTCGATGCCGTGATGGCCGGCAGCGTCGGCCCGCGTGACCTCGCGGCCGTGGCGCTGGGCAACTCGATCTGGATTCCGGTGTTCCTGCTGATGACCGGCACCCTGCTTGCCACCACCGCCAAGGTGGCCCAGCGCTATGGTTCCGGCGACCAGGCCGGGACCGGCCCGCTGGTACGCCAGGCGCTGTGGCTGGCGCTGCTGGTCGGCCCACTGGCGGGCGCGACGCTGTGGCTGCTCTCCGAGCCGGTACTGCGGGCGATGAAGGTCGAGGAAGCGCTGATCGAGCCCAGTTGCTTCTACCTGCGCGGTATCGCCTGCGGCCTGCCGGCGGTGGCGCTGTACCACGTACTGCGCTGCTACAGCGACGGCCTGGGCCGCACCCGGCCGAGCATGGTGCTGGGCATCTGCGGGCTGATGCTGAACATCCCGATCAACTACGTGCTGATCTACGGCCACCTCGGCTTCCCGGCCCTGGGCGGCCCCGGTTGCGGCTGGGCAACCGGCTCGGTGATGTGGTTCATGTTGCTGGGCATGCTGTTCTGGGTGAACTGGGCCAAGGTCTACCAGCCGAGCCAGTTGTTCAGCCACTGGGAACTGCCGCAGCCGAAGGTGATCGGCAGCCTGGTGGCGGTGGGCCTGCCCATCGGCATCGCGGTATTCGCCGAATCCAGCATATTCTCGGTGATCGCCCTGCTGATCGGCGAGCTCGGCGAGAAGGTCGTCGCCGGGCACCAGGTGGCGCTGAACTTCAGTGCACTGGTGTTCATGATCCCCTACTCGCTGGCCATGGCCGTGACCGTGCGCGTGGGCCAGTCCCTCGGCGCCGGCGCACCGCGCGATGCGCGCTTCGCCGCCGGCGTGGGCATGGGCGCGGCGCTGGCGTACGCCTGCATTTCCGCCAGCGGCATGCTGCTGATGCGCGAGCACATCGCCGGGCTCTACACCCAGGACCCGGAAGTGCTGGCGCTGGCCGCCACGCTGCTGGTGTTCTCGGCGCTGTTCCAGTTCTCCGATGCCGTGCAGGTCACTGCCGCCGGCGCCCTGCGCGGCTACCAGGACACCCGCGCGACCATGATCATGACCCTGTTCGCCTACTGGGGCATCGGCCTGCCGGTGGGCTACAGCCTCGGCCTGGCCCACTGGCTGCAGGAGCCCACCGGCCCGCGCGGCCTGTGGGAAGGCCTGATCGTCGGCCTGACCTGCGCGGCGGTCATGCTGTGCATCCGCCTGTCGCGCAGCGCCAAGCGGCAGATCCTGCTGAAGGAAATGCGCGTGGAGGGATGACACCCACGCACGCAAAAAAGCCGCCCTCGGGCGGCTTTTTCCTGTCGGACACCGCTCTCAGTCGGCGACCAGCGCCGGCTTTGGCCGACTGCTCAACGTGGTGCCCACCGAAGCGACGATGATGGCACCGATGGCGATCCACTGGTGCGATGTCAGCTGCTCGCCGAGGAACACCAGGCCGGACAACGCACCGAACGCCGGCTCGATGCTCATCAGCGTGCCGAAAGTGCGTGCAGGCAAACGGGTGAGCGCAATCATTTCCAGGGTGTAGGGCAAGGCGCTGGAGAGGATCGCCACGCCCAGCAGCGCCGGGAATAGGCTGATATCGAACAACCCCATGCCACTGTGCGCGAGGCCGATCGGCGCCACGCAGATCGCCGCGATGCTGATGCCCAGCGCCGCGCCCTGGGCGCCCAGGTCGTTGCCGGCGCGCTGGCCGAAGATGATGTAGAGCCCCCAGCAGACTCCCGCTCCCAGCGCCAGCGCGGCGCCCTTGGGGTCGATGCCGTTGCCGAAGTCGGCGATCGGCAGCAGCAGGCCGAGACCGACCACCGCGATGGCGATCCACAGGAAGTCGATGGGTTTACGCGAGTAGAACAGCGCCACCGCCAGCGGCCCGGTGAACTCCAGGGCCACGGCGACACCCAGCGGGATGGTCTGCAGCGCCATGTAGAAGGTCAGGTTCATCAGGCCCAGCGTCACGCCATAGATGAACAGCGGCTTGAGCGGTTTACCGCGCAGGGAGGTGCGCCACGGCCGCAGGATCGCCAGCAGGAGGATGGCGGCGAAGATCAGGCGCATGGAAGTCACGCCTTCCGCGCCGAGCACCGGGAACAGGCTCTTGGCGACGGACGCACCGGTCTGGATCGAGGCCATGGACACGATCAGGATGAGGATGGGAAAGACAGTGGAAAGAAAGCGAGAGCGAGGCATGATGCGGACCAGGACAGGCGTTGCAACGGTGGGAAAATCTTGATTGACTGTTATGCGCAACATAATGCGCAAAAAGGCCAGAATGAGCAATATACTGCCCACCCCTTCTGAACGTCCCAGCGTGCTGGTCCACGTCGCCGATAACGTGAAGACGCACCGTCGTAGCGCCGGCCTCAGCCAGGACGCGCTGGCCAAGGCCTCGGGCGTCAGCCGGCGGATGCTGGTCGGCATCGAGGGAGGCGACAACAACGTCAGCCTCGCAACCCTCGACCGCATCGCCGCCGCGCTCCACGTGACCTTCGCCGACCTGGTACGCCCACCGGCCACCGGCGGCCTGACCCGCGTAGACGCCGTCGCCTGGGGCGGCCAGCAGCCCGACAGCCGCGGCACCCTCCTCGCCAGCACGCCCGCCACGCGCCAGGCCGAACTCTGGCACTGGGCACTCGCCCCCGGCGACCGCTACAACGCCGAGCCCGACGCCGAAGGCTGGTACGACATGGCCTATGTCATCGAGGGCCGGCTGACCATCGTGCTGGCCGAGGAGACGGTGGAGGTCGAGGCCGGCGGATTCCATGTGTTCAAGAGCAACCAACCGTTTTCCTACCAGAACCATGGGGACGTGCTGGTGCGGTTTGTGCGGAACGTTGTGAATTGAGCATTCTTGCTTAGTGTTCATGCACCGCCTCGGAGTGCACTGGGACTTCTGGTTTCGCCCCCTCGGGCGAGTCACTTTCTCAAACGCGAGAAAGTAACCAAAGCGCTTGCCCCTCCATCCGGTTTTTCGCTTGGGGCGAAAAATWCCCTCGTTGRAKCGAAGTTTCAGGGGCACGCCACGACGGGCCATCCCTG
>NZ_MACM02000006.1:0-95565 GCF_001675465.2 Pseudomonas sp. AU12215 | reverse complement strand
GGAAGGCGGCGCCGCCGAGATCAACGAGAACACCGTCGCCTACCACATCCACGAACCGCTGGGCGTGGTCGGGCAGATCATCCCGTGGAACTTCCCGTTGCTGATGGCTGCCTGGAAACTCGCGCCGGCCCTGGCCGCCGGCAACTGTGTGGTGATCAAGCCGGCCGAGCAGACGCCGCTATCGATCATGCTGCTGGCCGAGATCATCGGCGACCTGCTGCCGCCGGGCGTGCTGAACATCGTCCAGGGCTTCGGCAAGGAAGCCGGCCAGGCGCTGGCCACCAGCAAGCGCATCGCCAAGATCGCCTTCACCGGCTCGACCCCGGTCGGCTCGCACATCCTCCACTGCGCGGCGGAGAACATCATCCCGTCCACCGTGGAACTGGGCGGCAAGAGCCCGAACATCTTCTTCGAGGACATCATGAACGCCGAGCCGGCGTTCATCGAGAAGGCCGCCGAGGGCCTGGTCCTGGCGTTCTTCAACCAGGGCGAGGTCTGCACCTGCCCGTCACGGGCGCTGGTGCAGGAGTCGATATTCGAGCCGTTCATGGCCGAGGTGCTGAAGAAGATCAAGGCAATCAAGCGCGGTAACCCGCTGGACACCGACACCATGGTCGGCGCCCAGGCTTCGCAGCAACAGTACGAGAAGATCCTGTCCTACCTCGACATCGCCCAAAGCGAAGGCGCCGAGCTGCTCACCGGCGGCTCCAGCGAGCGGCTGGAGGGCGACCTGGCCAGCGGTTACTACATCCAGCCGACCCTGCTCAAGGGGCACAACGGCATGCGCGTGTTCCAGGAGGAAATCTTCGGCCCGGTGGTGGGCGTGACTACCTTCAAGGACGAGGCGGAAGCCCTGGCGATCGCCAACGATACCGAGTTCGGCCTTGGCGCCGGCGTCTGGACCCGCGACATCAACCGCGCCTGGCGCATGGGGCGTGGCATCCAGTCCGGCCGCGTGTGGACCAACTGCTACCACCTGTACCCGGCCCACGCCGCATTCGGCGGCTACAAGAAGTCCGGCGTCGGCCGCGAAACCCACAAGATGATGCTCGACCACTACCAGCAGACCAAGAACCTGCTGGTGAGCTACGACATCAATCCGCTGGGCTTCTTCTAACCCTTGCAATAACCCGGCGGACCTTCCCCCATCAGGTTCGCCGGCCCTTTGCGCTGTACCCCGCCTGGCACTCCACCGGGCATCCCTTGTGTCGACGCGCCCGATCGGGCGGCCGTCCGCTTCCGTACCCATTCCACGGGTGACGGCCTTCGTCGAACGCGGCTCCGGCCGCGTTTTCTTTTTTTCTCTGGCCGCGGCCCGCTACCAAATCAGGGGGGAATCTCCTTCGAAAGTATCATTCGGGGAGCCTGACCCTGGTGTTTTACTCGACCTTGCCGGTTCTTCCGGTGCCTTCCAACAAGAAAGAGGACAGACCCATGTGGACCAAGCCTAGCTTCACCGACCTGCGCCTTGGCTTCGAAGTGACCCTGTACTTCGCCAACCGCTGATCCACTGCGCCCCGGTCCGCCGGGGCCCCTGCCCACGGGGCACTGTCATGCACATCCGAATTCTCGGGTCGGCCGCCGGTGGCGGCTTTCCCCAGTGGAACTGCAATTGCCGCAACTGTCGCGGTGTACGCGACGGCAGCGTGATCGCGCAACCACGCACGCAATCCTCCATCGCGCTATCCGACGACGGCGAGAGCTGGATTCTCTGCAACGCATCCCCCGACATCCGCGCCCAGCTGGCGTCCTTCCCGGCCCTGCAGCCGGCGCGGCGCCTGCGCGATTCGGCGATTGCCGCCATCGTCCTGCTGGACAGCCAGATCGACCACACCACCGGCCTGCTCAGCCTGCGCGAAGGCTGCCCGCACGAGGTGTGGTGTACGGAGATGGTCCACCAGGACCTGTCCACCGGCTTCCCGCTGTTCCCCATGCTGTCGCACTGGAACGGCGGGCTGAAGCACAACCTCATCGAGCTGGATGCCGAGCCCTTCGTCATCCCGGCCTGCCCGGGCCTGCGCATCACCGCCATCGCCCTGCGCAGCAGCGCACCGCCGTACTCGCCGCACCGGGGCAACCCGCATCCGGGCGACAACATCGGCCTGTTCGTCGAAGACACCGCTACCGGCGGCAAGCTGTTCTACGCGCCCGGTCTGGGCCAGGTGGACGACGGCTTGCTGGCCTGGATGCGCCGTGCCGACTGCCTGCTGGTGGACGGCACGCTCTGGCGCGACGACGAGATGCGCGTCTGCGAGGTGGGCGACAAGCTCGGCAGCGAGATGGGCCACCTGGCCCAGAGCGGCCCCGGCGGCATGATAGAGGTGCTCGACGGCATCGACGGGCCGCGCAAGGTGCTCATCCATATCAACAACACCAATCCCATCCTCGACATCGCCTCGCCCGAACGCGCCGAACTGGACGCGCGCGGCATCGAGGTGGCATTCGACGGGATGGGGATTTTCCTTTGATGGCTCTTTTTCCAGAAGGAACCTCGCGATGACCCGCGAAGCCATGAGCCCCGCCGAATTCGAGCTGGCACTGCGCGCCAAGGGCGCCTGCTACCACATCTTCCACCCGTACCACGTGGCCATGTACGAAGGCCGCGCGACCCGTGAGCAGATCCAGGGCTGGGTGGCGAACCGCTTCTACTACCAGGTGAACATCCCGCTCAAGGATGCGGCGATCCTCGCCAACTGCCCGGACCGCGACGTACGCCGCGAATGGCTGCAGCGCATCCTCGACCACGACGGCGCGCCCGGCGAAGAGGGTGGCATCGAGGCCTGGCTGCGCCTGGCCGAATCCGTGGGGCTGGACCGCCAGCAGGTGCTGTCCCAGGAACTGGTGCTGCCCGGCGTGCGCTTCGCCGTGGACGCCTACGTCAACTTCGCCCGCCGCGCCAGCTGGCAGGAAGCGGCCAGCAGTTCGCTGACCGAACTGTTCGCCCCGCAGATCCACCAGTCGCGCCTGGACAGCTGGCCGCAGCACTACCCGTGGATCGACGCCTGCGGCTACGACTACTTCCGCAAGCGCCTGTCGCAGGCGCGCCGCGACGTCGAGCACGGCCTGCGCATCACCCTGGAGCACTACCGCACCCGCGAGGCCCAGGAGCGCATGCTGGAAATCCTGCAATTCAAGCTCGATGTGCTCTGGAGCATGCTCGACGCCATGAGCATGGCCTATGAACTGCAGCGCCCGCCGTACCACACGGTAACGGCCGAGCGCGTATGGCACAGGGGGTTGCTGTGATGAGTCTGCCTTCGCTGGACAGCATCCCGGCGCTGCGCCGGGGTTTCCGCCTGCAGTTCGAGCCGGCCCAGGGTTGCCACGTGCTGCTCTATCCTGAAGGGATGGTGAAGCTCAACGACAGCGCCGGGGCGATTCTCGGTCGGGTCGACGGGCAGGCCGACGTCGCCGGCATCATCGATGGTCTGCGTGCCGATTTCCCCGGCGTGCCGGGCATCGACGAAGACATCCTGGCATTCCTCGAGGTGGCCCATGCGCAATTCTGGATCGAACTGCGCTGAGGCGCCGGTAGGGCCACCGCTCTGGCTGCTGGCCGAGCTGACCTACCGTTGCCCGCTGCAGTGCCCGTACTGTTCCAACCCGCTGGACTTCGCCAGGGGCGGCGAAGAGCTGAGCACCGCGCAGTGGATCGAGGTGTTCCGCCAGGCCCGCGAGATGGGCGCGGCGCAGCTGGGCTTTTCCGGCGGCGAGCCGCTGGTGCGCCAGGACCTCGCCGAGCTGATCGCCGCTGCGCGTGGGTTGGGTTTCTACACCAACCTGATCACCTCCGGCATCGGCCTCAACGAGAAGCGCCTGAAGGAGTTCGCCGACGCCGGGCTCGACCATATCCAGATCAGCTTCCAGGCCGCCGACGAGGAGGTGAACAACCTGCTCGCCGGCTCGCGCAAGGCGTTCGCCCAGAAGCTCGCCATGGCCCGCGCGGTAAAGGCCCACGGCTACCCGATGGTGCTGAACTTCGTCACCCACCGGCACAACATCGACAGCATCGACCGCATCATCGAGCTGTGCATCGAGCTGGAGGCGGACTTCGTCGAGCTCGCCACCTGCCAGTTCTACGGCTGGGCCGAGCTGAACCGCGCCGGCCTGCTGCCGACCCGCGAACAGCTGCAGCGGGCCGAACGCGTCACCGCCGAATACCGCGAGCGCCTGGCCGCCGCCGGCAACCCGTGCAAGCTGATCTTCGTGGTGCCGGACTACTACGAGGAGCGCCCCAAGGCCTGCATGGGCGGCTGGGGCAGCGTGTTCCTCGACGTCACTCCGGACGGCACCGCGCTGCCGTGCCACAGCGCGCGACAACTGCCGGTGAAGTTCCCCAACGTGCGCGAGCACAGCCTGCAGCACATCTGGTACGAGTCATTCGGCTTCAACCGCTTCCGCGGTGATGCGTGGATGCCCGAGCCGTGCCGGTCCTGCGACGAGAAGGAACGCGACTTCGGTGGCTGCCGCTGCCAGGCCTTCCTGCTTACCGGCGATGCCGAAGCCACCGATCCGGTGTGCGCCAAGTCTGCCCGCCACGGGATCATCCTCGATGCCCGCCGCGAGGCGGAAACCGCCGCCATGCCACTCAGCGCGCTGACCCTGCGCAACGAGCGGGCCTCGCAGCTGATCTGCAAGGCCTGAGGATGCACGACAGCGACTGGAGCGCCGAGCGCGCGGTAGCCGCCGCGGGGGACTTTGCCGAGCTGCACGTGGCCCACGGCGGATTGCTGTGGGCCGCGTTCGACCCTGTCAGTGCGCGTTGCCGCCTGTTCCTGCGCCGCGAAGGACAGAGCCGCGAACTGACGCCACCGGGCGCTTCGGTACGCAGTCGCGTCTACGAGTACGGCGGCGGCTCCTGCTGCCCAACTGCCGACGGCGTAGCCTGGGTGGAGGAGGGCGACCAGCAGGTGTACTGGTTGCGCCTGGGCGGCACGCCAAGGCCGATTACCCACCGCGAAGATTGCCGCTACGGCGACCTCCACTTCGTTCCGGCATGGAATGCACTCCTGGCGGTGGAAGAGGAGAACGGTAGCGCCGGGGTGAGCCATCGTATTGTTCGTCTCGACGCCGATGGCCGGCGCCGGGTGATGGCCTTCGGCGCGGACTTCTACGCATCGCCGGTGGCGGAGCGCAATGGCGAGCGTATCGCCTGGGTGGAGTGGGATCGCCCGCACCAGCCCTGGACGCGCACCCGCCTGTGCGAGTCCTTCGCCGGCGAAGAGCGCTGCCTGGCCGGGCAGGCCCGCCACGAGTCCATCCAGCAGCCGCGCTTTGCCGAGGATGGGCGCCTGCACTGGCTGAGCGACTGTGCCGGCTACTGGCAGCCGTACCACGAGGTACTGGGTGCCTTGCCGTGCGCCGCCGCCGATCACGCCGGCGCGCCCTGGCAACTGGGCGGGCACACCTTCCTGCCGTTGTCGCGTGGGCAACTGCTGGCGACGCGCTACGAAGAAGGACGCGGCGTGCTGGTGCTTTACGACGGACGCGGTGGCGAGCGCCGGCTCGCGCCGGAGTACAGCCGTTTTCGCGCGCTGGCGGCGGATGAGCTCCACTTCTATTGCATTGCCGCCGCACCGGATCGCTTGCCGACGCTGCTGGCCATCCGCCGGGTGGATGGCTCCACCCAGGTGTTATCCGGTGGTGAGAAGCCGCTACCCGAGGCAGAGCTGTCCCGTGGCGAGGCCTTCCATTACCCGGTGGGCGAAGACGAATGTGGTCACGGTTTCTTCTATCCAGCCCACGGCAACCCGGAAACGCCTCCGCTGGTGGTCTTCTTGCATGGCGGGCCGACCTCGGCCAGCTACCCGGTGTTCGACGGGCGCATCCAGTTCTGGACACGCCGCGGCTTTGCCGTCGCGGATATCAACTATCGCGGCAGCAGCGGCTACGGCCGCGCCTATCGCGAACGCCTGCACCTGGGCTGGGGCCGTGTGGAAGTGGAAGACATTGGCGCAGCATTGGATTACCTCGGCAACGCCGGGCGCATCGATCGCCAGCGTGTCTTCGTGCGTGGCGCCAGTGCCGGCGGCTATAGCGCACTGATGGCGCTGGCGCGGCTGGAGGGACTGCGCGGGGGCGCCAGCCTGTATGGCGTCAGCGATCCGCAGGCACTGGCGCGGGTGACCCACAAGTTCGAGGCGGACTACCTGGACTGGCTGATCGGCGATCCGCAGCAGGACGCCGGGCGTTACCGCGAGCGCACCCCGGTGCTGCTGGCCGGGCAGATCAAGGCACCGGTGATCTTCTTCCAGGGTGAACTGGACGCGGTGGTGGTGCCGGCGCAGACCGATGCCATGGTCGAGTCGCTGCGTCGGCGCGGCCTGCCGGTGGCGGTGCACCGCTATGCCGGAGAACGTCATGGGTTCCGCCAGGCCGCCAACCTCGCCCACGCGCTGGAGGCCGAGTGGCGCTTTTACCAGGCGCTACTGGACGTCTGAATCGTCTGCCAAGGTCGCATTGCAATACCTGACGGATACAGTAGGCTGCCGGAAATATCCCATAACAATAACGACAGAGCCCCCGATGTCCCACGAGCTCAGCCAGCTGCGCAAATTCGTCTCGCCAGAGATCATTTTCGGTGCCGGATGCCGGCACAATGTCGCCAATTACGTGAAAACCTTCGGCGCCCGCAAGGTGCTGGTGGTGTCAGACCCGGGCGTGGTTGCCGCCGGCTGGGTCGCCGATATCGAAGCCAGCCTGGCCGCCCAGGACATTCCCTTCTGCCGCTACACCGAGGTCTCGCCCAATCCGCGTGTCGAAGAAGTGATGCGCGGCGCCGAGGTCTACCGCAGCGAAGGCTGCAACGTGATAGTCGCGGTCGGCGGCGGCAGCCCGATGGACTGCGCCAAGGGCATTGGCATCGTCGCCGCCCACGGCCGCAATATCCTCGAGTTCGAGGGCGTGGACACCCTGCGTGTGCCCAGCCCGCCGCTGATCCTGATTCCCACTACCGCCGGCACCTCGGCGGACGTCTCGCAGTTCGTGATCATCTCCAACCAGGACGAGCGGATGAAGTTCTCCATCGTCAGCAAGGCAGTGGTGCCCGACGTGTCGCTGATCGATCCGGAAACCACCCTGACCATGGACCCGTTCCTCTCTGCCTGTACCGGCATCGACGCCCTGGTGCATGCCATCGAGGCCTTCGTCTCCACCGGCCATGGCCCCCTCACCGACCCCCACGCGCTGGAGGCGATGCGGCTGATCAACGGTAATCTGGTGCAGATGATCGCCAATCCGGCGGACATCGTCCTGCGCGAGAAGATCATGCTCGGCAGCATGCAGGCCGGGCTGGCGTTCTCCAACGCGATCCTCGGCGCGGTGCACGCCATGTCCCATAGCCTGGGCGGCTACCTCGACCTGCCGCACGGGCTGTGCAATGCCGTGCTGGTGGAACACGTGGTGGCCTTCAACTACAGCGCCGCTCCCGAGCGCTTCAAGGTGATTGCCGAGACCTTCGGCATCGACTGCCGCGGCATGAACCACGCACAGATCCGCCAGCGCCTGGTGGAACACCTGATCGCCCTGAAGAACGCCGTGGGCTTCCACGAAAGCCTCGGCCTGCATGGCGTTGGCAGTTCGGATATTCCGTTCCTCTCGCGCCATGCCATGCAGGACCCGTGCATCCTCACCAATCCTCGCGAATCCAGCCTGCGCGATGTCGAGGTGGTATATGGCGAGGCCCTCTGACGAGCAGCAACAACAAGCCCTGGCCGGGTTGCTCGGGCTGGGCAGCCATTCCGCACGCAAGAGCCATTACCCGGAACTGGTGGCGCGCCTGGACGAGCTGGAAACCGAGCGCAACCGCTACAAATGGCTGTTCGAGCACGCCGTCCACGGCATCTTCCAGGCCAGCCTGAGCCAGGGCCTGCGCGCCGCCAACCCGGCGCTGGCGCGGATGCTCGGCTACGACGATCCGCAGCAGGTGTTGTGGAGCCTCCCGGACATGGCCAGCCAGCTGTTCGTCGAGGGCGAAGCGGAGATGCGCCGCATCCTGACGCTGTTGCGCGAGCGCGATGGCCTGTTCGGTTATGAGACGCGCCTGCGTCGCCGCGATGGTAGCCACGTCATCGTGCTGATGAACCTGCTGATCAAGCCCGATGAAGAAGGACTGGTGGAAGGCTTCGTCGCCGACATCACCGAACGCGTCCAGGCCCAGCAGCGCCTGCAGAGCCTCAACGAGGAACTGGAGCAGCGCGTCGCCGCACGCACCCGCGAGCTGGAAGGCCTGAACCAGCAGTTGCGCGAGGCGCGCGACGCCGCCGAGGCGGCCAACAACAGCAAGGACAAGTACCTGGCCGCCGCCAGCCACGATCTGCTGCAACCGCTCAATGCCGCGCGTCTGCTGGTCTCCACTCTGCGCGAACGCAAGCTGCCAAACGCCGAGCAGGTGCTGGTGGAGCGCACGCACCAGGCGCTGGAAGGTGCCGAGGATCTGCTCACTGATCTGCTGGAGATTGCCCGGCTGGACCAGAGCGCGATCCGCCCGGACCTGGACGTTTACCCGCTGGGCGAGCTGCTCGGCCCATTGGTTTCCGAATTCGACGAGGTGGCGCGAGCCGCCGGCCTGCGCCTGCGCTCACGGATTCCCGTGGTGGCCGTGCGCACTGATCACCGCCTGCTGTCACGTATCCTGCGCAACCTTCTCAGCAACGCCTGCCGCTACACCGAGCGGGGCAGCGTGATGCTGGCGGCGCGTCGACGCGGCGATAACCTGCGTCTGGAAGTCTGGGACACCGGGCGCGGGATTCCGGCGGACCAGCTGCAAGCGATCTTCCTCGAATTCAACCAGCTCGATGCCGGCCGCGCGGCGAACCGCAGGGGGGTCGGGCTGGGGCTGGCCATTGTCGATCGCATCGCCGGCATCCTCGGTTGTCGCGTGCAGGTACGCTCGGTGCCTGGGCGTGGTTCGGTGTTTGCCATCGAAGTGCCGCTCGCGCGCGACCTGCAGCACCCGGGCCGGGTCGAGAGCGGCCCGCGTCCGGTCACCGGCGACCCGCTGCCGGGACGGCGCCTGCTGGTCATCGACAACGAAGAGGCAATCCTCGCCAGCATGGCCGCGTTGCTTGGGCAGTGGGGGTGCGAGGTGCTGTCGGCGACGAACTACGAGGAAGCGCTGAAGGCGCTGGATGGCAAGGCGCCGGAGGTGATCCTGGCCGACTACCACCTCGACCATGGAGGCACCGGCTGCGAGGCGGTACGCGGGTTGCGCGAGTATTTCCAGCGTGAACTGCCGGCGGTGATGATCACCGCCGACCGCAGCGACGACTGCCGCCGCGCCCTGCAACGGCTGGGCATGCCGCTGCTGAACAAACCGGTGAAGCCGGGCAAGCTCCGCGCGGCGCTGAGCCTTTTGCTCAGCAACTGAACTCAACCGTCCTTGCGCCCCAGCATGCCGTTGACCTTGTCGCGCAGCGCGTCGATGGAGAAGGGTTTGGCGATCATCGACATGCGCGTGGCCAGCTCGCTGCCGTCGATGTGGACGATCTCGGCGAAGCCGGTGGCGAACAGGATCGGTAGCTCCGGTCGGGCCTCCCGCGCGGCGGCGGCCAGCTCTTCGCCATTCATGCCCGGCAGGCCGACATCGGTGAGCAGCAGGTCGATGGCAGTGTCGCCCTGCAGGACCGGCAGCGCCTCTTCGGCATCCTCGGCCTGCAGCACCTGATAGCCGATTTCCTCCAGTACCTCCACGGTGAGCATGCGTACCAGGTCGTTGTCTTCGACGACCAGGACACAGAGTTGCTGGTTGGCGGTTGCGGCGGGAGTTGCAGGAATCTGGGGGATGTCGACCACGGTGGAGCCTCTCGGGAAATAGAGTGTGACGCAGGTGCCCTGGCCGGGCTCGCTGCGCAGGCGGATATGCCCGCCGGACTGTTTGATGAAGCCGTAGACCATCGACAGGCCCAGGCCACTGTTGGGGCCGATGCCCTTGGTGGTGAAGAAGGGGTCGAAAACGTGGGTGCGGGTCGCTTCGCTCATGCCCAGGCCATTGTCCTGCAGGGCGAGGGCGAGGTAGTCGCCGGCCGGCAGGTCATGGTCGCCACTGCTGAACGTGCGCCGCTGCAGGACGATGTCCAGGCGTCCGCCGCCCGGCATGGCGTCGCGGGCATTGTCCACGAGGTGGAGCATGGCCTTGTGCAACTGGTCGCGGTCGGTCAGCACGCTGTGCGTCTCTTTCAGGCTCAGCTCCACTGCGACATCCGGGCCGGCGCGCTCGCTCAGTTCGTCCTGCCACTGGCGCAACTGCTGGCCGAGGTCCACCGGGTGCATGGCCAGCGCCTGGCGGCGCGCGAAGGCGAGCAGGTTGTGGGTCAGCTCGGCGGCGCGCTCGGTGGCCTGGGTGGCGGCATGCAGGATGTGGTCAAGCTCGGGTTGAGCGCTGGCCGGCGCGCGGCGGGTGATCAGGTCGAGGCTGAAGCGGATGCTCGCCAGCAGGTTGTTGAAGTCGTGGGCGATGCCGCCGGTGAGCTGGCCGACCGCCTCCATGCGCTGGGCATTGGCCAGGGCGGACTGCGCCTGTTCGAGCAGTTCAGCGGCGCGACGTTGTTCGGTGACGTCGCGGCCGCAGCCGTAGATCAGACCGTTGTCTTCGCTGGCATGCCAGGAAATCCAGCGGTAGCTGCCATCGGCGTGGCGCATGCGGTTCTCGAAGTGCTGCAGGCGCTCGCCGCGGGCGAGGGTGGCGCGGGTGCCGATGCTGGGCGCCAGGTCGTCGGGATGCACGAGCTCCTCGCTGTTGCGGCCGCTGAGCTGCTCTTCACTCCAGCCCAGCAGGCTGCTCCACGCCGGGTTGACACTGCGCAGCACGCCCCGGTGATCGAGCACGCAGAGCAGGTCCTGGCTCATGGCCCACACGCGGTCGCGCTCCTGGGTGCGTTGGCGCGCTTCCTCCTGCACCGCTTCCTTGACCCGCCGCTCCTCGGCGCGCTGGCGGGCAGCGGCCAGGGCATGGCCGAGCAGGGCGGCCAGATCGTTGAAGAAGCTGGCGTAGCTTTCGTTCAGCCGCCGGCGCGGGCTGATGCCGAACACCGCAAGGCTGTCGGCATGGCCGTCCAAGGGGGTGGCGTAGGTGCTGTCGAGCACTTCCGGCCAGGGCGCGAACGCGCGCGCGTACTGACTGCCCAGCGGCGACTGCTGCGGCTGCTGCAGGCCGTTGAACAGGTGCAGCGGGTCATCGTCGGCCGTCAGCCGCGCCGGGACGAAGCGGTCGCTGGCATCGGTGCCGCAGGCGCCGAGCAGAGTGCCGGCGTGGTAGAGCAGGCAGAACGGCACGTCATGGGCGGCTTCGGCGAGCAGGGCAAGGGCCTGGGCGCAGACCTGGGTGATCTCATCGGCCTGGCCAAGACGCTCGGCGAGGCGGGTCAACAGGCGCTGACGGCGTTGCTGGATGACGTTGCCGGTGGTCTCCACGGCGGTATTGAACAGGCCGACGGGCTTGCCATCCGGCCCGAAGATAGGGCTGACGTTGTAGGTGAAGTAGGCTTCTTCGACATAGCCGAAACGCACCATGGGCAGCAGGCGGTCTTCCTCATGGGCGGCGACACCGGTCTGCAGGATGCCGTTGTACATGGGGTCGAGGATCGACCAGATGTCCGACCAGGCGACCCGCGCCGGCTGCCCCAGGCAGGCGGGGTGCTTGTCGCCGGGTATGACGCTCCAGGCGTCGTTGTACAGCAGGACGAATTCCGGGCCCCAGTAGATGCACACCGGCAGGCGCGAGTTGAGGCCTACCTCGAGGATGCCCTTGAGCGTGGCCGGCCACTGGTCCATCGGGCCGAGCGGCGTTGCCGCCCAGTCGTGCTGGCGGATCAGCGGCGCCATGGCGCTGCTGTTGAGGAGGTCACCGGTGAACGGCGCGGGTGACCTTGAGGTTTCCCCGGGAGAGCTTGGCATCGAGCAGACCCTGCGTCTGATCCTTCGTACAGTGTTGATCAACAATTCCCTATCAGGGGTTGGAAACGCCCGGCGGAAGAAAATTCCACTTTTTTGCGCTCCGGCGGCGAACCCTGTCGAAAATAGATCGAACGTCCCACAAGAACGCGTGTCAATTCGCCAGCTGGGTAGGTAGCCTACAACTCTTCGCGTTATTATTTCTGCTGTTTTACGAATGTTCTTACAATAACTTCAAGTACTTACCTGGCCTCTGTCGCAGGCGCCACCCCGGTGGCGGACCGCATCCAGGAAGGGCAGCCAACAGGGAATCCGTCTGTATGAACCAGAAACCCGTCGCCGACGAAAGCGCCTTCCGCCGCATCCTTGCGCGCAACATGGCCCTGCCGTTGGGCATCTGCCTGTTGGGCGCGGTGCTGTTCATCGGGCTGATCCTGTACATGCTGAATGTGCTCGGTTGGGTCGAGCACACCGACCGGGTGATCTCCAGCGCCAACGAGATGCAGCGGCTGAGCGTCGACCAGGAGAGCGGCCTGCGCGGCTTCCTGATCACGGGCGATCCGCGCTTCCTCGAACCGCTGGAACAGGCACGGCCACGGATCAACGCCGGGCTGAAGAGCCTCTCGGAGCTGGTCGCCGACAACCCGCCACAGGTCGAGCGGGTCTCGCGCCTGACCTCGATGCAGGACGAGTGGATGACCTTCGCCCAGCAGATGATCGAGCAGCGTCGCCAGGGCGAGGATACCTCCGACGCGATCAAGGCCGGGCGCGGCAAGAGCATGATGGACGCGATCCGCGCCCAGTACGCCTCGTTGATCAACACCGAGCAGCAACTGCGCCACGACCGCAACCAGTTCGCCACCAGCCTGTCGACCGGGGTGGTTGTACTGTACCTGGTGTTCAGCATCGTGGTCGGCACGCTGCTGGCGTACTTCGGGCGCCGGCAGTTGGTCAGCCTGTCCGATTCCTACGCCGAATCCCTGCGTCGCCAGGTGCTGCACAACGAACAACTGCAGCGTCAAGCCTGGCTGCGCGACGGTCAGAGTCGTCTGGGCGAGCAACTGATCGGTCAGCAGTCGCTGCCGAATCTGGGACGCAGTCTGATGGACTTCCTGGGTGAATTCGTCGCGTCCCCGGTGGGGGCGCTGTACGTGCGTGATGATCACGGCGGGCTGCGCTTGACCGGCACCTTCGGGTTCGCCGCCCATGCGCTGGGCGAGGACTATTTCGCCCCGGGCGAAAGCCTGATCGCCCAAACCGCTCGTCAGCGCAAGCTGCGTATGGTAGACGGCCTGCCGCCGGATTACCTGAAGGTCAATTCGGCATTGGGCAATGGCCAGCCGGTGAGCGTGGCGATGCTGCCGCTGCTTAACGATGGCGGCGTTGTCGGTGTATTGGAGCTGGGTTTTCTGCGCCAGTTGGAGGAGCGCGATCAGGCCTTCTTGCAGAACGTCGCCGAGCCCCTGGGGAGCGCCATCGCCTCGGCTCAGTACCGCCAGCGCCAGCAGGATCTACTGGCGGAGACCCAGCAGCTCAATGAAGAGCTGCAAGTCCAGCAGGAAGAGCTGAAGACGGCTAACGAGGAGCTGGAAGAACAGTCGCGGGTGCTCAAGGAGTCCCAGGCGCACCTCGAGGCGCAACAGGCCGAGCTGGAGCAGACCAACGAGCGCCTCGCCGAGCAGGCCCAGGAGCTGGCCGCGCAGCGCGATGACCTCGATGGCAAGAACACCGAGCTGAACCAGGCACGCCTGGACCTGCAGCGGCGTGCCGACGAATTGCAGCGCGCCAGCCGCTACAAGTCGGAGTTCCTCGCCAACATGTCCCACGAGCTGCGCACCCCGCTCAACAGCTCGCTGATCCTGGCGCGCCTGCTGGCGGACAATGAGGACGGCAATCTCAACGACGAGCAGGTTAAGTTCGCCGAGTCGATCTATGGTGCCGGCAATGACCTGCTCAACCTGATCAATGACATCCTCGACATCTCCAAGGTCGAGGCCGGCAAGCTGGAGGTGCGCCCGGAGAATGCCAGCGTGCGACGCCTGGTCGAAGCGGTGGAGGGGCTGTTCCGCCCGCAGGCCGACGACAAGGGCCTGCGCTTCGTCGCCGAAGTCGCCGAAGATACTCCGGCACTGCTGTTCAGCGACCGTCAGCGGGTCGAGCAGATCCTCAAGAACCTGCTGTCCAACGCCTTCAAGTTCACCGATGCCGGCGAAGTCTCGCTGCGTGTCAGCGCCGCGCCCGAGGGGCTGCGCTTCGACGTGCGCGATAGCGGCATTGGCATCGCCGAAGACCAGCTGCAGCGCATCTTCGAGGCCTTCCAGCAGGCGGACGGCGCCACCACCCGCCGTTACGGCGGCACCGGCCTGGGCCTGTCGATTTCCCGCGACCTGGCGCACCTGCTGGGCGGCAGCATCATCGTCAGCAGCCAACCGGGCGAAGGCAGCGTGTTCAGCCTGTTGCTGCCGTTGAACTACGAGGCGCCGGTCGAAACCGATGTGGCCAGCACACCCGCGCCGGTCGTCCCCGCAGCGCCAGTCCCGATGACCCCGCCGGTGGTCCATGCGCCCGTCGCCGCTGCCTTTGCCGATGACCGCGAGCAGCTCAATATCGGTCAGCGCTGCGTGCTGGTGGTGGAGGACGAACCGAAATTCGCCCGCATCCTCTACGACCTGGCCCACGAGCTGGGCTATCGCTGCCTGGTGGCGATGGGCGCCGAGGAGGGCCTGCGCCTGGCCGACGAGCACGGTCCCGACGCCATCCTGCTGGACATGCACCTGCCCGACGAATCCGGCCTCGCCGTGCTGCAACGCCTGAAGGCCAACCCGCGTACCCGCCATGTGCCGGTGCACGTGGTGTCCGTGGAGGATCGCAGCGAAGCGGCCCTGCACCTGGGCGCCATCGGCTATGCCCTCAAACCCACCACCCGCGAGCAACTGCGCGAGGTGTTCGGCAAGCTGGAGGCGAAGCTGACCCAGGAGGTCAAGCGCATCCTGCTGGTGGAGGACGACCCGCTGCAGCGCGACAGCGTCTCGCGACTGATCGGCGACGACGACATCGAGATCACCGCGGTGGAGCAGGGCGAGCAGGCCCTGGAGCTGCTGCGCAGGAACATCTACGACTGCATGATCATCGACCTGAAGCTGCCGGACATGCAGGGCAACGAGTTGCTGCGGCGCATGGGCGAGGAGGACATCTGCTCCTTCCCGCCGGTGATCGTCTACACCGGGCGCAACCTGACCCGCGACGAGGAGGCTGAGCTGCTCAAGTACTCGCGCTCGATCATCATCAAGGGCGCGCGCTCGCCAGAGCGCCTGCTGGACGAGGTGACGCTGTTCCTGCACAAGGTCGAGTCGCAACTCTCCAGCGAGCGCCAGCGCATGCTGCGCACCTCGCGCAATCGCGACCGGGCCTTCGAGGAGCGGCGCATCCTGTTGGTGGACGACGACGTGCGCAATATCTTCGCCCTCACCAGTGCCCTGGAGCACAAGGGCGCCCGCGTGGAAGTGGCGCGCAACGGCCGCGAGGCCATCGAGAAACTCGCTGAGCTCGGCGACATCGACCTGGTGCTGATGGACGTGATGATGCCGGAGATGGACGGCTACGAAGCGACGCGCCTGATCCGCCAGGACGCGCGCTGGAAGAAGCTGCCGATCCTCGCCGTGACCGCCAAGGCGATGAAGGACGACCACGAGCTGTGCCTGCGCGCCGGCGCCAACGACTACCTGGCCAAGCCCATCGACCTCGACCGTCTGTTCTCCCTGATCCGTGTCTGGTTACCGAAGCTGGAGCGCATCTGACATGCCTGATCGCAGCCAGGACATCGAGCTGCGCCTCCTCATCGAGGCGATCTACCTGAAGTACAGCTACGACTTCCGGGACTACTCCGGCACCTCGCTCAAGCGCCGGGTGCTGCATGCCACCCAACTGTTCGAGTGCCGCAGTATCTCGGCGTTGCAGGAGCGCATCCTGCACGACCCGCATGCATTCCACGAGCTGCTGCAGTACCTCACCATCTCGGTGAGCGAGATGTTCCGCGACCCCAGCTACTTCCTCGCGCTGCGCCAGGAGGTGGTGCCGGTGCTGCGCACCTATCCGTCGCTGCGCCTGTGGGTGGCCGGTTGCAGCACGGGTGAGGAGGTCCATTCGCTGGCCATCCTCCTGCATGAAGAGGGGCTGCTGGAGCGCACGCTGATCTACGCCACCGACATCAATCCGCGCTCGCTGGAGCAGGCGCGGCGGGGTATCTACTCAGTGGACGACCTGGCGCAGGCCAGCGCGAACTATCGCGCCGCCGGCGGCAAGGGCTCGCTCTCGGACTACTACACGGCGGCCTACGACGGCGCGCTGTTCGACAAGATGCTGCGGGCCAACGTGACCTTCGCCGACCACAGCCTGGCGACCGATAGCGTGTTCTCCGAGACGCACCTGATTTCCTGCCGCAACGTGCTGATCTATTTCAACCGGCAGTTGCAGAACCGCGCCATCGGCCTGTTCCACGAATCGCTGTGCCACCGCGGCTTCCTCGGCCTGGGCAGCAAGGAAAGCCTGGACTTCACCGACTTCGCCTCGGAGTTCGAGGTGGTGAACCGCCGCGAACGGGTGTTCCGCAAGCGATGAACACGCAACGAGCTGTGCGGGCCGTGGTCATCGGTGCCTCCGCGGGCGGCGTGGATGCCTTGTTCCAGTTGTTTGACGGCTTGCCGGCGGACTTTGCCCTACCCATGGTGGTGGTTCTGCACTTGCCCGAGAGCCACGAGAGCCAGTTGGTCGAGCTGTTCGCCCGGCGCCTGGAGATTCCGGTGCGCGAGGCACACGACAAGGCACCGATTGAGGCGGGAACGCTGTACTTCGCCGCGGCGGGTTACCACCTGTCCATCGAGCGGGATTTCACCTTTGCCCTGAGCCGCGAGGCGCCGCGGAACTTCTCCCGGCCCGCGATCGACATCCTCTTCGACTCGGCGGCGGATGCCTACCGCGGCGCGCTGGCCGGCATCCTGCTGACCGGCGCCAACCAGGATGGCGCCGAAGGCCTTGCGCACATCCACCGCGAGGGCGGTCTCAGCATCGTCCAGGACCCGGCCGAAGCCGCCGTGTCCACCATGCCGGAAGCGGCCATTGCACTGCACGCCCCGGACTACATTCTCCCTTTGCGCGAGATTCACGCGCTCCTGCTCCGAATGGGCCCCCGACATGCTGCGTAACCAGGGAAGCAAACTGCTGATCGTCGACGACCTGCCGGAGAATCTGCTGGCACTGGAAGCGTTGATCAAGGGCGAGGGCCGTGAGGTGTTCAAGGCCTCCTCGGCGGACGAGGCGCTGTCGCTGCTGCTGGAACATGAGTTCGCCCTGGCGCTGCTGGACGTGCAGATGCCCGGCATGGACGGCTTCGCCCTGGCCGAGCTGATGCGGGGCACCGAGCGCACCAAGAACATTCCCATCGTCTTCGTCACTGCCGCCGGGCGCGAGCTGAACTACGCCTTCAAGGGCTATGAAAGCGGCGCGGTGGACTTCCTCTACAAGCCGCTGGACAACCACGCGGTGCGCAGCAAGGTGAACGTCTTCGTCGACCTCTACCGCCAGCGCAAGGTACTGGAGCAGGCACGTGCCGAACAGGACGCGCTGCTTGCGGAGCTGCGCGAGACCCAGGTGGAGCTGCAGCGCGCGGTGAAGATGCGCGATGACTTCATGTCCATCGTCTCCCACGAGCTGCGCACGCCGCTCAATGGTCTGATGCTGGATACCCAGCTGCGCCGGTTGCAGCTGGCCAAGGGCAAGCTGGAGCACTTCGCCCAGGATCGCCTGGGTGTGCTCTTCGAGCGCGACGAGCGCCAACTGGTCGGCCTGACCCGGCTGATCGAGGACATGCTCGACGTCTCGCGCATTCGCACCGGCAAGCTGTCGATCCGCCCGGAAGCGGCTGATCTCGCCGACATTGCCCGCCGCGTGCTGGGCAATTTTGCCATCCAGGCCCAGGCTGTCGGCTGCGATTTGAGCCTGAGCGCGCTGGAGCGGGTAGAGGGTGTGTGGGACGCGTACCGTATCGAGCAGGTGATCAGCAATCTGGTCAGCAATGCCCTGCGTTATGGCCCCGGCCAGCCGGTCGAGGTGACGGTTGCGGTATACGGGGGCCAGGCACAGCTTTGCGTACGCGACCACGGCGATGGCATCAGCGCCGAGGAGCAGCGTCGCATCTTCCAGCAGTTCGAGCGCGGCGCCGGCGCAACCCGCGTCGCCGGATTGGGGCTTGGGCTCTTCATTTCCGAACAGATCGTCCAGGCCCACGGCGGCCGCATCGAGGTGCGCAGCGAGCCGGGGCAGGGGGCGGAGTTCTGCGTCTACCTGCCGTTGGATTGAGCGCCGTCCGGCGGCATTCGAAGTGACGTGCCTGAGCCTATGCTTTGCTCCAATGAGCCAAGAGAGCAGATTTCATGCCCGAAAAGACTGCCAGCACCGCCCAACTCGTCGAAGACGCACGCTACCGCCTACTGGTCGAGGCGGTAACCGACTATGCCATCTATATGCTCGACCCCGATGGTCGGGTCAGTAGCTGGAGCTCCGGTGCTCAGCGGCTGAAGGGCTACGCCGCCGATGAAATCCTCGGCGAGCATTTCTCGCGGTTCTATACGCCCACTGATCGCGAGGCCGGCCTGCCCGAGCGGGCACTGGGCGAAGCGGCGCGGGTCGGCCGTTACGAGAGCGAAGGTTGGCGCCTGCACCGCGATGGCAGTTCGTTCTGGGCCCACGTCGTGATCGACGCCATCCGCAGCAGCGAAGGCGAGTTGCTGGGCTTTGCCAAGATCACCCGTGACCGCACCGAACAGCATGAGACGGAGCTGGCCCTGCGGCGCAGCGAGCAGCAGTTCCGCCTGCTGGTCAATGGCGTGACCGACTATGCCCTGTACATGCTCGATGCCGAGGGCAATGTCACCAGCTGGAACTCCGGAGCCGAACGAATCAAGGGCTACCATCCGGAGGAAATCATCGGCCGCCGCTTCGATTGCTTCTACTGCGACGAGGACCGCCAGGCCGGCGTCCCGCGGGCCAGCCTGGATACTGCACTGGCCGAGGGGCGCTACGAGGAAGAGCGCTTGCAGATGCGCAAGGACGGCTCGCGCTTCTGGGCCAATATCGTCATTGATCCGGTGTTCGACGACACCGGCAAGCTGCTGGGGTATGCCAAGATCACCCGCGACATCACCGACAAGCGCCGCGCCCAGGAAGAACTGGAGCGCGCTCGCGATGAGCTGATCCAGTCGCAGAAGATGGAGTCCCTGGGCCAGCTTACCGGTGGCGTCGCCCACGACTTTAATAACCTGCTGACGGTGATCCTCGGCGGTCTTCAACTGCTCGAACGGCAGTTACCGAAGGATAATGAGAAGATCCAGACCATCTGGCGCAATGCCCTGGAGGCGACTCGCCGTGGCGCCCAGCTGACGCAGCGGATGCTGGCGTTCGCCCGCAAGCAGCGGCTGTTCCCGCAGCCGATCCAACTGCCGGCGCTGCTGCAGGACATGAGCGAACTGCTGGTCAGCTCCCTGGGCCCGACCATCAGCCTGGAGACCCGCTTTCCGCTTCAGCTGGACTGCGTGATGAGCGACCAGAACCAGCTGGAGCTGGCGATCATCAACCTGGCCACCAACGCTCGGGACGCCATGCCAGGCGGTGGCCGCATCACCTTTTCGGCACGCAACGCCCTCGTCGGGCCGCAGCAGAGCGGCAAGCTGGCGCCGGGGGAGTACGTGTGCCTGGCTGTGACCGACTCGGGACAGGGCATGGACGAGGATACCCTGCGTCGCGCCGCCGAGCCTTTCTTCACCACCAAGCCCACCGGCAAGGGCACCGGGCTGGGGTTGTCCATCGTCCACGGCCTGGCGCAGCAGCAGGATGGAGCGCTGCTGCTGCGCAGTACGCCGGGGCAGGGCACTACGGCGGAAATCTGGTTGCCGGCGGTGAAGCCGAAGGCGGGGCTGGAGGTGGCGGAGGACCCGCAAACGGTCGTGCGGGCCGAACCGAACGAACCATTGGCGCTGCGAGTGCTGGTGGTGGATGACGATGCGCTGGTCCTGGCCGGCACCAGCGCGTTATTGGCCGACCTCGGCTGCATGGCGGCGCGAACCGACTCGGCGCGAGCGGCCCTGCAGTTGCTGGAGCAATCGGCGTTCGATTTGATGATCACCGACTTCGCCATGCCGGACATGGACGGCATGCTGCTGATACAGCAGGTGCGCCAGTCCTATCCAGAGCTGACCTGCGTGCTCACCACTGGCTACGCCGGACGGGTGGATACCCTGGCCGACTCGTTGCTGAGCCTGCCCAAGCCGTTCGATCGCGATCAGTTGCTGGCACTGCTGTTGCGAGTGAAAAGCGGCGGGTAGAAAAAGCGAACCTCCCAGTCCCGGGCGCAGCCCAATAGGGACTGCCAATGCTCAGGAGGTTCTGTCATGCACGCCCACTCGTATGCCCAGCGACCGGAGCCACAGGAAGCTCCGCCCGACCGTGAGAGCCAGATTCCCGAGGACTTTCCCGAGGAGGTGCCGATGCAGCAGCCTCCGGAGGAGCCGGTACCCCGGCCGGAGCAATAGCCGCCTGCTGCGCCCCTACGGGAGCGCGCCATACCTGTGCGCATGGCGCGCTTCTTCTGCTCAGGTGCTCAGGACGATAGCTGTGTGCGTAATCGAGGTCAGTGCCGTGTCGGCCGGCGTTTCGGACGCAGGCCTTCGGCGACCTCCACCTCGATCAGCGAGCCGGGGTCTTCATTGCCCGGGTCATTGATGCCGGGCTCGGCCATGGCAGAGTCCAGGCTGCCCTGGGGCATCAGGCCTTCGCTGCGGTCGCGGAGGTCGAGCAGCGGCAGCAGATCGTCGTGGAATTCCTGCTGCTGCGTCTCGGAAAGCGCGGCGAAACCGTGGTTGAGGATATAGCGGGCGAGGACTTCCTGACGGCTGTCAGCCACCAGCGCGCCTTCGTCGAGCAGGCGACGAAGGCCCTCTGTGCGCTCAAGATCGCGGTGTTCGTTGCAGCCCATCGTTCGCACCTCCCAGATCGGTTCCAGCGCGAGTGGTTAAGCGTGTGCGGCTCGGTATGAGCACTGGCAGTCGGCGATATCTTTGTGGCTGCCTGATCGGAAGACCGGCGCCGGGCGCGGCCGTTCGCGGCGAGGGACGAACGGTCCCGGTCCTGCACGCCAGGCTGCCATCGCATTCCGGCATGGCCGGCATCGACCTATGGTATTGGCCGGACGCGGCGCGCGGCTCTTAGCATCTCGGATGTCTTCCCCGACAACGAGAACAACAAGTGGATCTGGGTAAAATCCTGCGCCGTAGCGCGCTTTACTGGCCTGACCGCGAAGCCGTGGTCGATTCGCGCCAACGCATCACCTTCGCCGACCTCGAACGCCGCACCAACCGACTGGCCTCGGGCCTGCTGGCGCTGGGGCTGGAGTCGGGCGCCCATGTGGCGATCCTGGCGCTCAACCGTGTCGAACTGGTGGAGGCGGAGATCGCCTTCTACAAGACCGCCATGGTCAAGGTGCCGATCAATGCGCGCCTGGCTGCCGATGAAGTCCTCAGCGTGCTGAAGGATTCGCGCAGCCAGGCGGTGATCGCCGATGCGACCTTCGCCCGGCTGATCGACCAGCGACGCGCCGAGCTGCCGGACCTGCAGCTGATAGTTCCGCTGGCGGACGAGGGGGGCGACGTGCCCTACGAGCAGGTCCTCGAGCGAGGCTCGGAGGCTCCCATCAGCTGCGACCCCGCCGACGACGCCCTGGCCGTGCTGCACTACACCTCCGGCAGCTCCGGCGTGCTCAAGGCCGCCATGCTCAGCGTCGGCAACCGCAAGGCGCTGGTGCGCAAGAGCATCGCCAGCCCCACCGGTCGCTCCGGCCCTGGTGACGTGATGGCCCACGTCGGCCCGATCACCCACGCCAGCGGCATGCAGATCCTGCCGCTGCTGGCCGCCGGTGCCTGCAACCTGCTGGTGGAGCGTTACGACGACCGCCTGCTGCTGGAGACCATTGAGCGCGAACGGGTTACCCGTCTGTTCCTGGTGCCGGCAATGATCAACCGCCTGGTGAACTTCCCTGCTGTGGAAACCTACGACCTGAGCAGCCTGCGCCTGGTGATGTACGGCGCTGCTCCTATGGCACCGGCGTTGGTGCGACGTGCCATGCAGGTGTTCGGACCGATCCTCGCCCAGGGCTACGGCGCTGGCGAGACCTGCTCACTGGTTACCGTGCTCACCGAACAGGACCACATCGCCGCGCTGGATGACCCCAAACGTCTGGCTTCCTGCGGACGCTGTTACTTCGACACCGACCTGCGGGTGGTCAACGAGGACTTCGAGGACGTGAAGGCCGGCGAGATCGGCGAGATCGTCGTGCGCGGGCCGGACATCATGCAGGGCTACTGGCAGGCGCCGGAGCTGACCGCCGAGGTCATGCGCGACGGCTACTACCTCACCGGCGATCTCGCCACGGTGGATGAGCACGGCTACGTGTTCATCGTCGACCGCAAGAAGGAAATGATCATCTCCGGCGGCTTCAACATCTACCCGACCGAAGTGGAGCAGGTGCTCTACAGCCTGCCGGAAATCTTCGAGGCGGCGGTGGTTGGCGTACCTGATGAGCAATGGGGCGAGGCGATCAAGGCGGTGGTGGTGCTCAAGCCTGGCATGCAGCTGGACGAGGCACGGATCATCGAGCTGTGCGCCGCGCAGCTGGCCGGCTTCAAGAAGCCGCGCAGCGTGGACTTCGTCGGCGAACTGCCGAAGAACCCCAACGGCAAGATCGTGCGCCGCCTGGTGCGCGAGCCCTACTGGCAGAACCAGGATCGGCGGATCTGAGGAAAATGACCATGCAAGCTGACTCTCTGCAAACGAGCTCCGTGCACGCGAGCTATCCGGGTATTCAGCCCAGCGCCAAAGCGCAGGCGATCATCGACGATCTGCGCGGCTTCCTGCGCGAAGAGCTGCAGCCGCTGGAGCAGCGCGAAGGCATCCGCTTTGGCGAAAAGCACTCCCGCGAGCTGCTGCGCAATCTGTGGAAGCGCTCCTGCGAGCGCGGCTTTTACAACATCATGCTGCCCGAAGAGCTTGGCGGCGCCGGCCTGGGTATCGCCGACCTGTGCGCAGTGAAGGAAGCCGCTGCCAGCAGCGGCGCGGTGCTGGCCGCCCATGTGCTGGGCGAGCTGAGCGGCCCGCCGCGAGTCGGCCACCTGTTCCGCGTGGCCAGCGAGGAGCAGATCGAGCACTTCCTGCGCCCGGTGTGCCGTGCCGAGAAGGCCGTGTGTTTCGCCCTGACCGAGGCTGAGGCTGGCTCCGACGCCACGGCGATCAGGACCAGCGCGCGTCTGGAGGGTGATCACTACGTACTGGACGGCGCCAAGCGCTACATCTCCGGCGCGCCCTACGCGGACTTCGCCGTGCTGCTGGCGGTGACCGGGCCGGGCAAAGGCGCGGAAGGCATCTCGGCATTCTTTGTCGATCTGTCGGCGCCGGGGGCGAAGGTGGTTTCCGACTATCAGGCGATGTCCGGCCCCGGTACCCACGGTGACATCCTCCTCGAAGGGGTGAAGGTGCCGGTGGCGCACCGCATCGGCGCGGAAGGCAAGGGATTCAAGCTGGCCATGGGGCGCATCACCCTGAACCGCCTGCTGCATTGCGCGACCATGCTCGGCATGGCCGAGCTGGCGCTGAACCTGTCGGTGGATTACGCGCGCTCGCGGGTGCAGTTCGGCCGACCGATCGGCATGTTCCAGGCGGTCAGCCACATGATCGCTGACATGGCCACAGAGCTGTATGCCGCGCGCAGCATGATGTACGCCACGGCGGCCAGCTACGACGGGGGCGGTGACATCCGCACCCAGTCGTCGATGTGCAAGGTGTTCAGCTCGGAAACCGCCTTCCGCATTGCCGACCGCGCAGTGCAGGTGCATGGCGGAGCCGGGTTGATCAATGGCCATCCGGTGGAGTGGCTGTTCCGCGCGACCCGTATGATGCGCATCCTCACCGGCACCAGTGAAATCCAGCGCAACACCATCGCCAAGGGCATCCTGATGCCCGACTGATCGGCGGGACACTCAGGCACTGCACCCGACAAGAACAAGAGAGATAAGCGACATGCAAGATTCTTCTGCTAAAGAGCATGCCTACCAGCCCCGCCGGGCCTGGACGGTCGCCTTCCTGCTGGCGGCAATGATGCTGGTGAACTTTCTCGACAAGGTGGTCACCGGCCTGGTGGCGGTGCCGATGATGAAGGAGCTGGACCTGACGCCAGCGGAGTTCGGCCTGGTCGGCGGCAGCCTGCACTGGCTGTTCTCCCTCTCCGCGGTGGTCGGTGGCTTCCTCGCCAACCGCCGCTCCACCCGCTGGCTGTTGCTGGGCATGGGCGCCTTCTGGGCGCTGGTGCAGTTGCCGATGCTCTATGCCACTTCGCTATGGACGCTGGTGGCCTGCCGGGTGCTGCTCGGTGTGGGCGAGGGGCCGGCTTCGCCGGTCGCCACCCATGCGCTGTACAAGTGGTTCCCGGACGAGCGCCGCAGCCTGCCGGTCGCGCTGCTGCACTCGGGCAGCGCAATGGGCCTGCTGATCGCCGGGCTGATGATCCCGTGGGTCAGCACCCATTACGGCTGGCGCAGCAACTTCGCCGTGCTGGCGGTGCTCGGGCTGGCGTGGTGCGTGGCCTGGCTCCTGCTCGGTAGCGAAGGCCAATTGGCCGATGGGAAACGCAGCGGGCAGGGCGCCGAACGCTTGCCTTACCGCCGTCTGCTGGGCGACAGCACGGTGCTGGCCAACTATTTCTGCCACTTCGCCGCCAACTGGTCGCTGGCGCTGACACTGACCTGGGTGCCGGCCTACCTGGAGAGCGGCCTGGGCCTGAGCGCGATGAACGCCGGGCGGCTGTTTGGCCTGTTCGTGCTGGTGACCATGCCGCTGAGCCTGTTCATGGCGTGGCTGTCGCAGCGCCTGTTGCGCGCCGGGTTGTCGTCGCGGGTGGCCAGGGGCGTATTCGTCTCGGCTTGCCTGATGGCCAGCGGCGTGCTGTCCATCAGCCTGCTGGCGGACCTGCCGGTGGCGCTGCGCATGACCTACATGACCCTCAGCGGCGGCCTGGCGCTGGTAATGTACTCCGTGGGCCCGGCGATGCTTGCCGAAGTCACGCCCACCGCGCAGCGCGGCAGCATCCTGGCTATCGGCAATGCCTTCGCCTCGCTGGCGGGGCTGAGCGCGCCCATCGTCACCGGCTTCCTGGTACAACGCTCCGGTGGCCTGGATGGAGCAGGTTACGCCCACGGTTTTGCGGTCAGCGGAGTGCTGCTGGTGGTGGCGGGACTGGTCGGCCTGGCCTGGCTGCGCCCGCAGCGTTCGCGGGCGCAGTTGTCGATGGCGTTGCTCAGCCCCAGCTGAGCTTCCCCGCGTATCGCGGTCAATCGAGGAGATTGACCGCCGGCAGAGGCGAGCGCGCGATCAGCTCGCCTTTCCACGCTCCGCTGGCCACCGCTTCCACCAGCAGCTCGCGCACCAGGTCATGCACGCAGGACGCCGCGAAGCTCAGCGGCTTGTGCGCCGAGTGGGCGATGGAAACGGTGCGCTCGATCTGCGGCTCGACGATGCGCCGAGCCAGCGGCTGCGAAGCCACCTCGATGGGCGGCCAGTTGCTGATGGTCGCCGCCAGCCCGCTGACCACCAGGCCGGTGATTCCCACGGCGGACTGCTGCTCGTACTTCACATTCAGCTCGACCCCGGCTGACATCGCCGCCTGCTCGATACGCCGGCGCAGGTGCATGCTGCGCGGCGGCATCACCAGCGGCTGGCTGAGCGCCTCGGCCAGGGTCACGGTGTCGCCTTCGCTGGCCAGCGGCAGGCGTCCGACCCAGTAGAGCTGCTCGACGAAGATCGGCTCGGCAATGACGCCCTCCAGCTCCTCGGCGTTGGGCACGATGCCGAAATCCACCTTGCCCAGCTCGATGGCTTCACCACCTTCCTTGCTCAGGCCGTCGCGCACCACAAGGTCGATGCCGGCGAACTTCTCCTGCACACGGCGGATGATCGTCGGCAGCAGCAGGGCAGAGGTGGTCACTGGAATCGCCACCGACACCCTCCCGCGCGGATCGCCGCGGCTGGACATCAGCTCGTCCTTCACCGAATCGATCTTCTGCACCACCGAGCGGGCCACCTCATAGAGGCGCCGGCCGGCATCGGTGAGATCAACGCCGTCGTGCTGGCGCAGCAGCAACTGCACTTCCAGCTCACTCTCCAGCATGCCGATCTGCCGGCTCAGCGCCGGCTGGGCGATATACGCCTTGCGGGCGGCGGCGGAGAAGCTGCCGGCTTCGGCGATGGCGATCAGGTAACGCAACTGCTTGAGGGTCATCGTCGTGCCTTTCCGGCCATGCCGGTTTGTTATGGGGCCCATCTGAAGACGATATTTGTTCGTCGTCCGGCGGCTATTTAGTATCGACTCATCCGCGCAGATCAAGGGACGGTAACGATAAGAAAACAATTTCGGAAGTATCCTGAAAGTTCATTCGAAGAATAATTCTTCTCTTCAAAATATCCATATAATTCAATCATCTGAGATCGATAGTTCATGTTGCCTCATGTGCTTTCGAGGATGAATTTGTATTGCCTGCAGATCGCTCGAACAAGAATAAAGAGGATAAGAGTGATGACGCCGAAAGTTCGCATCATGGTGCGAGGTTCATGGCTATTGGTCGCAACTTGCGCCTGCCATCCCGCCTGGGGTTTCACCTTCGACATCGGGGAAATCCAGGGCCAGCTCGACTCCGCGCTGTCGCTGGGCGCGAGCCTGTCCACCCACAACCCGGAACAGCGCCTGATGCGCAGCGCCTCGGGCGATGACGGCCGTCGCAACTATCGCGCAGGCGACGTGTTCTCGAAGATCTTCAAGGGCCGCCATGACCTGGAGCTGAAATACGGCGACAGCGGTGTGTTCCTGCGCGGCAGCTACTGGTACGACTACGCCTTGCGTGACGAGAGCCAGCGCTTCAAGGACGTCGAGGACAACGGACGCAAGAACGCCAACAAATCCGCCGGCTTCGAGTTGCTCGATGCCTTCGTCTACCACAACTTCCAGATCGCCGATGAGCCGGGTTCGGTGCGCCTGGGCAAGCAGGTGGTGAACTGGGGTGAAAGCACTTTCATCCAGGGCGGCCTGAACGTGGTCAACCCGACCAACCTGTCGGCTATCCGCCGGCCAGGCTCGGAGGTGAAGGACGCACTGGTGCCGGTGAACCTGTTCTACGTGACGCAGAACCTCAGCGAGAACCTCTCCGCCGACTTTTTCTACCAGTTGGACTGGGAACAGACCAACCTGGACAACTGCGGCACCTTCTTCTCCAACAATGACTACATCCCCGATGGCTGCTCCGGCCTGGACGTGGGCAGGAATCTCAGCGGCAACGCCGCCGCGGTGCGTGCGCTGACGCCGTTCGGCGTGGACCTGACCAGCGAAGGCATCCGCCTGCAGCGTGCCGCCGACCAGGATGCGCGCAACAGCGGGCAGTGGGGCCTGTCGCTGCACTGGTTCGTACCGGCGCTGGACACCGAATTCGGCGTCTACGCCGCCAACTACCATAGCCGCCTGCCATACACCGGCTCGATCAGCAGCCCGTACCTGACCAACACCGACTTCGTGCCGCAGCTCTGCGGCAACCTCGGTCTGTCCGGAGCGGCCTGCAACGGCCTGATGAACAGCAGCGCCGGCAAGACGCTGACCGATGCACTGCGCATGGGCACTTCCAGCTACTTCGTCGAGTACCCCGAAGACATCCGCCTGTACGGCCTGACCTTCGCCACCACGTTGTCCAGTGGGACTGCACTGCAGGGCGAGTTGAGCTACCGGCCGAACCTGCCGCTGCAGTTCAACGGCCCTGACCTGATCCAGTCCGGCCTCGGCGATCCGTCGCGCACGCCGTTGTACAACAGCGGTGTCGTGGCTTACGCCGACAGCAACGCCACCGACGGCTACCGCCGCAAGGAAGTGACCCAGGCGCAGATGACCGCCACCCAGAGCGTCAGCCAGGTCATGGGCGCCGATCAGCTGGTGCTGGTGGGCGAGGTGGGCGCCACCTTCGTCGGCGGCCTGGAAGGCAACGGTGGCCCGCGCTATGGGCGCAACAGCACCTTCGGCTCCGGCGAACTGGCCAACAACGCGGTGTGCATCGCCAACTCGGCTACACCAGAGAACTGCAACAACGACGGCTTCGTCACGTCCTTCTCCTGGGGCTACCGCGCCCGCGCGATCTGGAGCTACGCCAATGCCATCGCCGGCATCGACCTCAAGCCGGGGATTTCCTGGTCCCACGATGTGAAGGGCTACGCGCCGGCGGAAGTCTCGGGCTTCAACGAGGGCGCCAAAGCCATCGGCCTGTCGCTGGATGCGGACTTCAACAGCACCTACAACGCCGGCATTTCCTACACCAACTACATCGATGGCGACTACGGCATTCGCGGTGACCGCGACTTCGTCTCGCTGTCGGTCGGCATCAACTTCTAAGCGGAGCCTGCCTCTTGAAACGCTTCCATTCTGTGTTATCGGCCATCCTCCTGGCCCAGGGCTCGGCCCTCGTGCTCCAGGAGGCCTGTGCCGCCGTCTCGGCCGGAGACGCCGCCAAGCTGCAAGTCTCCCTGACCCCCATCGGCGCCGAGCGTGCCGCCAGTACCGACGGCAGGATTCCGGCCTGGCAGGGCGGGCTATCCGGCGACGGCCTGAAGATCCAGGGCAACGGGACGCCGGCCGACCCTTATGCCGCGGACAGGCCGCTGTTCACCATCGATGCGAGCAACTACGAGCAGTACCAGGCCAACCTCAGCGCCGGGCAGATTGCACTGCTCAAGCGCTATCCCGGCCAGTACAAGCTGCCGGTGTACCCCAGCCGCCGCAGCGCGGGCGTCTCCGGGCAGGTGAAAGGCTGGGCTGCGCACAACGCCACTGGCGCCAGACTGGTGAACGACGGCAATGGCATCGAAGGTTTCCACGGTGCGGTGGCCTTTCCGATCCCGCAGAACGGCCTGGAAGCGATCTGGAACCACATCACCCGCTATCGCGGCGGAAGTCTGTTGTCGGTCAACGACAGCGCAGCGCCCCAGGCGAGCGGCGACTATGTAATCACCACCACCGAGCAGCGCTTCACCATGGCCGATCAGGTCAGCAACTACGAGCCGGGCAAGGTGGACAACATGTTGTTCTACTACAGCCACCGCATCACCGCGCCCTCGCGCCAGGTGGGCGAGGTGGTGCTGGTCCACGAGACTCTGGACCAAGTGAAGCAGCCGCGCCTGTCCTGGGTCTACAGCTCCGGCCAGCGCCGCGTGCGCCGCGCACCGGACAACGCCTACGACGCCGCCGGACCGACCACCGCCGGCCTGCGCACCGCCGACAGCCGCGACATGTACAACGGCGCGCCGGATCGCTACGACTGGAAGCTGATCGGCAAGAAGGAGCTTTTCATTCCCTACAACAGCTACCGCCTGGCCTCGCCGAGCCTGAAGTATGCAGACTTTCTCAAGCCCGGCGTGATCGACTCCGCGCCGACCCGCTACGAGCTGCACCGTGTCTGGGAAGTGGAGGCGACGCTGAAACCGGGCGCGCGGCACATCTACTCCAAGCGCCGCTTCTACCTCGACGAGGACAGCTGGACCGTGGTGGAGAACGATCAGTATGACAGCCGTGGCGAGCTCTGGCGGATCGGCGAGAACCACACCTTCTACCGCCCGGACGCGCAGGTGCTGTTGTCCGCCGCGCAGGTGTTCTACGACCTGCAGGCCGGGCGCTACATCGCCTCGAACATGAGCAACGAGCAGCCGCGGGGCTATGACTTCGGTTTCCGCGCCACCACCTCGGATTACTCGCCCGGCGCCTTGCGCGGACTGGGTATCCGCTGATGGGCGAGCACCAGTGAGCCTTCATTCATGAAGGGCGGCCGCAGCCGCCTGGCCGACCGCCTGCTGGGCGGCGGCCAGGAACCGGACCCGCGTTTCAGCCTGGCCAACGAGCGCACCTTCCTGGCCTGGATTCGCACCTCCCTGGCGCTGCTGGCGGGCGCCGTCGCGGTGGACGCATTCATCGGCCCCGCTCTGACGGGATCCTCGCGAACCTTCCTGGCGCTGCTGCTGGCTTGTCTCGGCCTACTGACCGCCGGGGCCGCCGGATTGCGCTGTTTGGCGTGGAGCGCGCACTGCGCCATGGCCGGCCCTTGCCGGTGCCGCTGCTGGTGCCGCTGCTCGCACTGACCTGTGTCGTACTGGCTGCCGGGCTGATCGGCTTCCGGCAATGAGCCGCGATAACGGATTGCAGGCCGAGCGCACCACGCTGGCCTGGATGCGAACCTTGCTGCTTCTGCTGGTGCTGGCGGCGATGGTGCTGCGGCGTATCGCCGAGCTGTCCGTGCTGGCGCTGATACCCGCGGCGTTGCTGCTGGGCTGCGTGCTGGTCTGCCTGGTCGGGCAGGGCGGCCACTACCGGCGCAGTTGTCGAATGCTCGCCGGAGATCACCAGGGCGGCACCGGCTGCGCCGTGGCCTGCCTGTGTCTGGCGCTAATACTCATCGCCGGCTTGCTGCTCGGCCTGATCCTGCTGCACGACGAAACCTGACCATGCACGACCTGTACGATCTTGACCTGAACCTGCTGTCGGTCTTCGACGCAATCTACCAGCAGCGCAGCATCACCCGTGCGGCTCGACTCATGGGCCTGAGCCAGCCTGCGGTGAGCAACGCCCTGAGTCGCCTGCGCAAGCATTGCGGCGACCCGCTGTTCCTCAAGAGCCATCTGGGTGTGACGCCCACCGTGGCGGCGCACCGGCTGGCCGATCACGTGCGCCTGGCCTTCGAGAGCCTGCGCGAAGGCTGGCGTCAGGTGCCGGGGCGCGAGCCTTCCACGCCCGAACTGCGGGTCAGCTGCATCGACTGCCTGCAGCCGCTGTTCCTCGACACGGCACTGGCGCGGCTTGGCGAGAGCTGGCGGGTAACCTTCTACCAGCCGCAACGCCGCGCAGCCTTCGACGAACTGCGTGGTGGCCAGCTGGACATTCTGCTGGACATCGATCAGGTGGTGCCCTTCGGCTACGGCATCGAGCGCATCACGGTGCTGACGGACTACTACGTCTTCGCCCACGGCGCGGCGCTGGAGCAACCGCCGCAATCCCTGGTCGACTACCTGCGCCTGCCGCAGGTTCAGGTATCCGCCCGGCGCTCGGGCTTGTGTCCGGTGGACCTGCAGCTAGGCTTGCGCGGGCTGCGCCGGAACATTGCCTGCCGGGTGCAGAGCGTGCTGGCCGCGCGCGTGATGCTCGACCGGCATCCGCTGGGAGTGACTTTACCGGCGCGCATGGCCGGCATATTGGGCCTGAGCAGCCAGCCACTGCCCCTGGACGGAGCCGTGGCATTCCCCGTGGCCATCTACATCGCCCCCGGCCTGGACGATGGCGGGCGAATCGCCGGCCTGGCGCGGGCACTGGCGTCACGCCTGGCAGCGCTGGTCGTGGCAGCTTAGGTATCGTCGTTGCTGACGACGCGGTTGCGGCCGGTCTGCTTGGCGCTATACAGGCGCTGGTCGGCCTGCTTGAGCACGGCATCGGAGGAAAGCGACGTGCGGCCGCCCACGGCCACGCCGATGGACACCGTGACCTTGCCGACCTGGGGAATCAGTGTGCCGGCGACCGTTTCGCGGATACGCTCGGCGATGCTGCGGGCTGCTTCCAGGTTGGTTCCCGGCAACAGCAGGACGAATTCCTCACCTCCGGAGCGACACGCCAGGTCTTCGCTGCGGGAGGAGTCGCGCAGTACGCCGGCGACCCGCCGCAGAGCCTCGTCGCCAGCGTCATGGCCCCAACTGTCGTTGACTCGCTTGAAGTGGTCGATATCCAGCAGCAGCACTGCGTAGGACAGCCCGGACTGCTCCAGTGCTGCCAGGGCTGCGCCGAGGGCGCGGCGATTGGCCAGACCGGTGAGCGCGTCGCTCTGGGCTTCCTGGCTGAGCCGGCCGAGCTTCTGCTGCATGAGCCCTACGCCCGTCAACAGCGCCTGGCGAATGGCCGCGGCCTCGCGGTACCAGGTCCTGATGGCGCGCAGCTCGCCCGGTGTTTCCGGTGCCGACAGGCGCTCGGCGCTGTAGGCCAGTTGCCGCAGCGGTCGGGTGATCAACAGCGCGCCGCCCCAGATCAGCAGCACGCCGAGCAGGCTGGCGGGGATCAGTCCGAAGAACATGTCCTTCATCAGCAGGCCCAGCGGCGCAAGGCTCAGGTCGCGGGGCTGCTGCGCCACCACGGCCCAGTTGGCCTCAGGCACCTGGGCGTAGCCGGCGAGCATTTCCACGCCTTGGGTGTTGGGCACCTCCATTGCGCCGGTTTCCCCGCGCAACGCGGCTTCCACCGTCGGGCTTCCCTTGAGCAGCTCGCCGACGCGCTGGGCCTCGGGATGGTGCAGCAGGCGGCGGTTGGCGTCGGCGACGAAGGCATAGGTGCCCTCGTGGTGGAAGTGGCTGCCGATGATGGTGTGCAGTACGCTTTGCTTGAGGATGTAGACCGAGCCGCCGACCAGCCCGAGGTATTCGCCGGAAGGGCTGACGATGGGCTGGGAGATGAACACCACCAGGTTGCCGGCGATGGACACATACGCCTGGCTGACCACTGGCTGCTTGAGTTGCAGGGCCTGCTGCACACCCACCGAGCGCAGCGTGGTGCCGACTATCTGCAGCGAGTCAGGGTAGGCCTCCAGGACCTTGCCGTGAGCATCGACGATGGCGATGGAGTTGAAGTAAGTGTCCTGGGATTGCAGGCGCATCGCTTCGGCGCGCAACACCCCGCGATCCCCCTGATGCGTTGCGAGGATATTGGCGCTGAAGGCCAGGTTGCGCTGCGCCGAATCGATAAACTCGCTGATGCTGGAGGCGACCTTGGCGGCATAGGCGCGGTTGGCCTCCAGGGTGGTATGGATCAGCGCCGAACGTTGCACGGTATAGGCCACGACCAGGCTGTTGCCGAGGGTCGCCAGGGCGGCGAGCAGGACGAAGAGCAGGATCAGCAGCCGCAGGGTCAGCGGCTTGCGGCTCCAGCGCTTCATGCGGCCACCGCAGGTGGGCGAGGCGCACCGGGAGCTTCGACGAGGGGGCAGTTCTCTGCGCCGGGGCGCGATTTCAGGTGGCTGTCCATGGGGCCGGGCTCTGTACTGGGGCGGGCTGCCTGGTTCGTCTGTCTTCGACGGGTCGAAGTTCAGGATAGGCAGGGATGAGCCGCCAGTCACCTGTGCCGGGGCGGTTCAGCCGCCCGGGAGGGCAGCACGCCCGGCAGACAGCGCGTCACGATTGTTGGCGCAGGCGTGCGGCGTGCCTCCAAGCCTGGCTCCCATGCCCTCGACGGCAACTCTGCAGGAAGCCGCAGGGTGAGCTCAACCGGAGGTTGCGTACCGGGGTTTCCTGGCGGCGCGATTGGGGGAGTGCTGACACAGGGGAACACCTCAGCAAATTCGCCGCCCATGAAAAAGCCCCGCACAGGCGGGGCTTCTTCTTCAGCTGCGGCGCGATCAGTTGCCGGCGGCGGCAGCGGCCATGTCCGACACGCTCTCGCCACGGTGCTGGCTGAACTGCGGGGCCAGCGAGCCGACGATCATGCCGACGGCGCTGCAGATCAGACCCACCAGCTGCGGCGGCCAGAAGTCGCCTTCCTGGTGGCCAAGTTCCAGCGAGACCCAGCCGATCAGGCCGCAGGCGATGGCGGTCAGGGCGCCCTGGGTAGTGGCGCGCTTCCAGAACAGGCCGAAGAACAGCGGCACCACGGCGGCGACCAGGGTCACCTTGTAGGCGTTGCCGACCATCTCGTAGATGCTGGCGTTGGACAGCAGGGCGAACAGGCAGGTGGCGACGGTCATCGCCAGTACGCTGCAACGCATGGCCAGCAGGGCCTGGCGGTCATTCATGTTGGGCAGGAAGTGCTTGACGATGTTCTCGGTCAGGGTCACCGACGGAGCCAGCAGGGCGCCGGAAGCGGAGGACATGATGGCCGAGAGCAGGGCGCCGAAGAACATGATCTGGGCGAACAGCGGGGTACGTTCCAGGATCAGGTGCGGCAGGATCTGCTGGGAGTCTTCGGCCAGCCAGTGCTTGACCATCTCCGGTTCGATCATCGAGGCGGCGTAGATCAGGAAGATCGGCAGCATGCAGAAGACCAGGTAGCAGCAGGCACCGGTCATGGTGGCGCGCTGGGCGATCTTCTCGGTCTTGGCCGACATCACGCGGGCATAGACGTCCTGCTGCGGGATCGAGCCGAACATCATGGTCACTGCCGCGCCGAGGAAGGCTACGATGTCCTTCGCCGAGGTGCCGTGCAGGAAGGTGAACTTGCCTTCGCTGGCGGCGTGGCTGATCACGTTGACCGGGCCGCCGGCCATGTCGCCGATCAGCCAGACGAGGTAGAACAGGCCGCAGACGATGATGATCATCTGCAGGAAGTCAGTCAGCGCCACGGACCACATGCCGCCGAACAGGGTGTGCAGCAGGACGATGATGGTGCCGATGATCATGCCCTGGGTGGTGGTCAGGCCGCCGTCGGAGAGCACGCTGAAGACCACGCCCAGCGCGGTGATCTGCGCAGCGACCCAGCCCATGTAGGAAATGATGATCACCAGGCTGGTGAAGATTTCCACGTGTTGGCCGAAGCGCTTGCGGAAGAAGTCACCGATGGTGAGCAGGTTGAGGCGGTACAGCGGGCGGGCGAAGACCACGCCGACCAGCATCAGGCAACCGAAGGAGCCGAAGGGGTCTTCGATGATCCCGGCGAAGCCTTCTTCGAGGAAGGTGGCCGGAATGCCCAGCACGGCTTCGGAGCCGAACCAGGTGGCGAACACCATGGTCACGACGAGGGGGAAGGACATGCTACGACCGGCGACCGCGTAGTCCGAGGAGTTGTGCACGCGGGTGGTGGCGTAGAAACCGACAGCTACGGTGATCACCAGATACACCGCTACAAACCAGATCAGCATTTGTTCGTTCCGTTGGCTCGCCGGGAACCGTACCGCCGAGACGAAACTCGGGCAGGTGGGCCACGACTGACAAAGTTGTTTTTGTTGTGTTGCGCGGCCGAGGTCATCCGGTGCACCAGGCAGGGGAGCCGGAAAAACGTAACCAGTTGCGACAACGGGCCGCAGTCTGCCAAATCCGTTAAATATGTCAAACACTTGAATCGCCAATGAGCGAAAAAAATTACATTGCTGGACGAATGGTTGCGCTAAAGGATTGATTTGATTGGTTGCTAACGATCAAAAGTGACTGTTTAGTCTTTTATTTTTTACAGTCCATGTTCGATAAGCAGAACAGCTTGGGAGCCGCTAGGCTCTTGGCACGGCACGCTTTCAAGGACTTTCATGTTTGAGCATTTCGACCTGGCGCAATTGCTTTCCCAATACGGCTACCTGGCGCTGTTCATCGGTTGCCTGCTGGAGGGCGAGACGATCCTCATCCTGGCCGGCCTGGCGGCCCACCAGGGCCTGCTGGCCTACGTGCCGGTGGTGTTCTGGGCGACCCTGGCCGGCACCCTGGGTGACCAGTTGCTCTACTGGACCGGCCGGCGCGCCGGCGACCGCGCGCTGCCCTGGCTGCAGCGGCGTGGGTTGGCCGTGGAGCGGGTCACCGGGCTGATCGAGCGACATCCGCTGCTGGCGATCTTCTCCGTGCGTTTCCTTTACGGCATGCGCCTGGCCGGGCCGTTGCTGATCGGCGCGAGCCGGGTAGGACCGCTGCGCTTCCTGCTGATCAACCTGCTCGGTGCCTTCTGCTGGGCGCTGCTGTTCGCCAGCGCCGGCTACTGGGCGGGGGAGGTGCTGGAGCGCTGGCTGGGCAACCTGCGGCCGTATCGGCTGCCGATCTTCCTTGCGGTGCTGGTGCTGGTGGGTGGATTGGAGCTGTGGCGGCGCCATCGGCAGCGGCGCAAGGCGCATTCCGGGGCAACCCGGGAAAGTTTGCACAAGCCTTGATACAGAGCGGTTTGGATTCGTGCGCGGCGCGATTAGAATCGCCGCTCTTTCGATCAAGGACGCTGTCATGAGCCTTTACCAGCCCGGCATTCTCGCCACCCCGGTTCCCGCCCACGCCCGCCATCTGTTCTTCGATGTGAAATCGCTGCAGGACCTGCCCGCCGCGCTGGATCGCCTGCTGCAGTTCGCCGATGGCGAGGGCGCGGTGGTCGGTTTCGGTGAGTCGCTGGTGCGCGCGCTGGGGCGCCGCATCGAGGGGCTGCGCGAGTTCCCGGCCATTTCCGGCGTGGGCGTGGACAACCCGTCCACCCCGCATGCGCTGTGGATCTGGCTGCGCGGCGAAGAGCGCGGCGACCTGCTGCTGCGTACGCAGGAAGTCCAGGTGCTGCTGGCCCCGGCGCTGGAACTGACCTGCCTCACCGAAGCGTTTCGCCACGGTACTGGCCACGACCTGACCGGTTACGAGGACGGCACCGAGAACCCGCACGACGACGACGCCATTGCCGCCGCCATCGTCGATGGCGACGCAGCGGGTCTGGTCGGCGGCAGCTTCGCCGCGATCCAGCAGTGGCGTCACCAGCTACAGGACTTCGCCGCGCTGCCGCAGCACGAGCGCGACGACATCATGGGTCGCCGCCTGAGCGACAACGAGGAACTGGACGACGCGCCTGAGTCCGCCCACGTCAAGCGCACCGCCCAGGAGAGCTTCGAGCCCGAAGCCTTCATCGTGCGCCGCTCCATGCCCTGGACCCAGGGCCAGGACGCGGGGCTGATGTTCCTCGCCTTCGGCCGCACCCTGGACGCCTTCGAGGTGCAACTGCGCCGCATGAGCGGCCTGGAAGACGGCATCACTGACGCGTTGTACCGCTTCAGCCGTCCGCTCACCGGCGGCTACTACTGGTGCCCGCCGCGCAAGGACGGGCTGCTGGACCTGAGCGCGCTGCTCGGCTGAGCCGCCGCCGTCCCCGAGAGCCCCGCCAGTGTGCGGGGCTTTTTGTGGGCGCTGACGCGCTGGTTCGCGAGCACAGCACTGCACTGAAAGGGCGCCGCAATGGCACCCCGATCTTCGGCGGAATTGGCTGTTGGTCCGATGCACCCCGAGGCGTAGCGTGAACCCCACGTTCCCACTGCCCGAGGTACCCACCATGCACGCATCCGCATCCCTGAAACTGTTGTCCGCCGGCCTCGGCCTGGCGCTGAGCCTGCCGGTATTCGCCCATGGTGATGCGGCCAACCCGGAGAAAATCGACGTCGAGCAGGAGCAGAAGCTCCCCGATGCCGCCGGCAAGAAGGGCCTGATGATCACGGTTGCCTACGAGCCGGGCCAGGCGTCCGGTGCACACGTGCACAGCGGCTCGGTGTTTGCCTACGTACTCGAGGGCGCGGTGATCTCCCAGCTCGAAGGGCAGAAGCCGGTGACCTACCGGGCCGGCCAGTCCTGGTACGAAGCACCGAACACGCCGCACCTGGTCTCGCGCAACGCCAGCGACAAGAAGCCGGCCAAGTTGCTGGTGTGGATGCTGCTGGACGAAGGCGCACCGGTGCTCACGCCGTTGAAGAGGTGAATGCCCGAATGCAGAACCCCGCCAACTGGCGGGGTTCTTCGTCGTGGCTTGCGGATCACTCCGGCGCGCCGGGCACCTGGCGCGGGGCCATGAAGAACATCCAGGCCAGGGCCAGGAAGTACATGGTCGGGATCAGGGTGAAGAGGATCGCGTAGTTGTTGTGGGTGACGGTGAGGATGTAGCCGACGATCTGGGTCATGAACATGCCGCCAATCGCCGCGCACATGCCGCCGAAGCCGAACACCGTGCTCATCATGTGCTTGGGCGTGTAGTCCATCACCAGGCTCCAGATGTTCGCCGTCCAGGCCTGGTGCGCACCCACCCCCAGGGCGATGGCGGCCACGGCGATCCACAGGCCGCTGGCCTTGGCGGCGAAGACCACGCCGATGATGCAGCAGGCGCAGATGAACATCGACAGCAGGCGCGCATGGATGGGCTTCATGCCGCGACCGATCAGCCAGGACGACAGGATGCCGCCGCCGATGCTGCCGAAGTCTGCGGTCAACCAGATCAGCATCAGCGGGATACCCATCTGGGTGACGCTGATCCCCAGGCCGTATTGCTGGTTGAGGAAGGGCGGCAGCCAGTAGAGGTAGAACCAGAACACCGGCGCAGTCAGCGAAAGGGCCACGGCGAAGGCCCAGGTGCCGCGCATGCGCAGGATGGCGGAGAAGGGCACGCGCTCGGCCGGCGGCTCGTCGGCTGCCTGGATGTAGTCCAACTCGCTCTGCTTCACCGTCGGGTGTTCGTCGGGATTGAAGTACTTCAGGCCCCACAGGATCACCCAGACGAAGCCCAACGCACTCATGCACAGGAACGCCGCCTGCCAGCCCCAGGCCGCGAGGATCAGCGGCAGCAGGGCGGGCGTGACCATGGCGCCGACGTTGGTGCCGGCATTGAAGATACCGGTGGCCATGGCGCGTTCGCCGGCGGGGAACCAGAGACGCGTGGTCTTCACGCAGGCGGGGTAGTTGGCCGCTTCGGTCAGGCCGAGGATGAAGCGGCAGACCATGAAGCCGGCCGCCGAGCTGGCTAGGCCGTGGGCGCCAGTGGCGAAGCTCCACAGCAGCACGGCGAAGAAGAATGCGCGCTTCACGCCGATGCGGTCGATCAGCCGACCCTGCAGCACGAAACCAATGGCATAGCCGACCTGGAACCAGAAGTTGATGTTGGCGTAGTCCATGGCCGTCCAAGCCATCTTCTCGGCGAGGATCGGCTGCATCACGCCCAGGGCGGCGCGGTCGATGTAGTTCAGGGTAGTGGCAAAGAACACCAGGGCGAGCATGCCCCAGCGCACCTTGCCGACGGCCATGGCGCCACGCACCTTGCCGAAGAGGGAAGAACCGTGCGGAGCGACCGCGGCGAGGGGAGCGGATTGCGTATGGATCATGATCGGGCCATCCGTTATCGGGCTGACGCGCAGCCTCGGGAATTATTGTCGTGCCGCAAGCGTTCCGCGTACTCCACCGCCGATCGGCGAGGGTTGCAGGAATGACGTGCGGTGGCTGGCGAAAATCAGTGCGCGCGGCGCTGGCCGGACGGCGTGCACAAACCGGGCATCGGGCGGGCCAGGATGGTTTGGCGATGCGCAAGGGGGGCAGCGAGGCGGGGGGGAGTGATGTACATGAGCAAGTACCCGTTCTTGAAATTGTTATGGATGACACGCAGTCATCTCGCAGCGGCTGTCGTTGTTCCAGGGATTGAGGCAGGTCCCCGGCAGCCGGTTTGCGTCGACGTGGCCAAATCTTGAGCAGCGGCCGGAACAGCGTCAATTCGATAAACGGCCTTTGGTTCGGTAATCGAACACAAAACTAACCAGTTAGTACACTTTAAATTGCTGCCGGCCCGGACCGCCAGAATAATCGGACTCAGCCGGAGACCGATTCCAACAAGCCCCTCACCCCGCCCGGCAGGAGTTCAGAGATGCAACGTTCGATCGCCACCGTTTCCCTGAGCGGGACCCTGCCGGACAAGCTCGAAGCCATCGCCGCCGCCGGTTTCGACGGCGTGGAAATCTTCGAGAACGATCTTCTCTACCATGGCGGCAGCCCGCGCGACGTGCGCCGCCTGTGTGCCGATCTGGGGTTGGCGATCACCCTGTTCCAGCCGTTCCGCGACTTCGAGGGCTGCCGCCGCGACCGCCTGCCACGTAACCTCGACCGCCTGGAACGCAAGTTCGACCTGATGCAGGAGCTGGGCACCGACCTGGTGCTGATGTGCAGCAACGTTGCGGCGGACTGCCTGGGCGAGCGCGAATTCCTCCTCGAGGACCTCGGCCTCGCCGCCGAGCGCGCCGGCGCCCGTGGCCTGCGCGTGGGCTACGAAGCCCTGGCCTGGGGGCGTCATGTGAACACCTGGCAGCAGGTCTGGGACCTGGTGCGCGCGGTGGACCACCCGGCGCTGGGTGTGATCCTCGACAGCTTCCACACGCTATCGCTCAAGGGTGACCCTGCCGGCATCGCCCAGATTCCGGGGGAGAAGATCTTCTTCGTGCAGATGGCCGATGCGCCGATCCTGGCCATGGATGTGCTCGAGTGGAGCCGGCACTTCCGCAATTTCCCCGGCCAGGGCGAGTTCGATCTGCCGGGCTTCCTTGCGCCGATCCTCCAGAGTGGCTATCGCGGCCCGCTGTCGCTGGAAATCTTCAACGACGGCTTCCGCGCCGCGCCGCCGCGGGCCAACGCCGCCGATGGCCTGCGTTCGCTGTTGTATCTGGAAGAGAAGACCCGCGAGCGCCTGCTCGGCGAAGGCATGCCGCAGGAACAACTGGACTGCCTGTTCGCGCCGCCACCGGCCAGCCAGCTTGATGGTGTGGAGTTCCTCGAATTCGCCGTGGACGAAGCCCTTGGCGCACGCCTGGGCAACTGGCTGGAGCGCCTGGGCTTCGCCCGCGCCGGCGAACATTGCTCCAAGGCGGTCAGCCTGCTGCGCCAGGGCGACATCAATATCGTGCTCAACGCCGAACCCTATTCCTTCGGCCACAGCTTCTTCGAAGCCCATGGCCCGTCGTTATGCGCCACCGCATTGCGCGTGCGTGGCGCCGCCAGCGCTCTGGAGCGTGCACAGGACTACAAGGGCCAGCCGTATCGCGGGTTGGTCGGCCCCAACGAGCGAGAGATTCCCGCTGTGCGTGCGCCGGACGGCAGCCTTATCTACTTGGTTGAAGAGCGTGCCAGCGGGCAGACCATCTATGACGTGGACTTTCGTCTCGATCCCGAGGCCCGGCCCAGTGGCCGGCTGCAGCGTATCGACCACATGGCCCTGGCCCTGCCGGCGGATGGGTTGGACAGCTGGGTGCTGTTCTACAAGGGGCTGTTCGACTTCGAGGCCGACGACGAAGTGGTGCTGCCCGACCCCTACGGCCTGGTGAAGAGCCGCGCCCTGCGCAGCGCCAACGGCAGCGTGCGGTTGCCGCTGAACATCTCGGAGAACCGCAACACCGCCATCTCCCACGCGTTGTCCAGTTATCGCGGCTCCGGCGTGCACCACATCGCCTTCGCCTGCGAGGACATCTTCGCCGAGGTGGCGCGGGCCAAGGATGCCGGCGTGCCTCTGCTGGAAATTCCGCTCAACTACTATGACGATCTCGCCGCTCGCTTCGACTTCGACGACGAATTCCTCAGCGAGCTGGCCTACTTCAATGTGCTCTACGACCGCGATGCCAACGGCGGCGAGCTGTTCCACGTCTATACCGAACCGTTCGAGGGGCGCTTCTTCTTCGAAGTCATCCAGCGGCGCGGCGGTTATGCCGGTTATGGTGCGGCCAATGTCGCCGTGCGCCTGGCGGCCATGGCCCAGGCACGCAACGGCACCACGCGCCGGCCGAAGGTCTGAGCCCGCTGCGCTTTGCCTGAAGGGCGCTGGGGCGCGCATAATCCGCGGATTCTTTCACCGCACAGCCGGCGCACTGGCGCCGGCGGACCGATGCCCGAGCCCATGACTGCCGACAGCGCCACCCAGCCTATTCCTGCCGAAACCGCCCGCCGGGGCCGCAAGAACAACCCGGAGAAGACCCGCGAGGATATTCTCCAGGCGGCCATCGTCGAGTTCGTCCAGCAGGGTCTTTCCGGGGCGCGGGTGGATGCCATCGCCGAGCGCATGAATACCTCGAAGCGGATGATCTACTACTACTTCGGCAGCAAGGAACAGCTCTACCAGGCCGTACTGGAGAAGCTCTACGGCGACATCCGCGGCACCGAGCAGACGCTGCACCTGGCTGAGCTGGAGCCGCTGGAAGCCATGCGCCGGCTGGTGGATTTCACCTTCGACCACCACGACCGCAACGTGGATTTCGTGCGCATCGTCAGCATCGAGAACATCCACTACGGCCAGTTTGCCTCCGGCTCCGAGGCAATCCGTTCGATGAACAGCAACATCCTGCGTACCATCGAGGACATCCTCCAGCGTGGCGCCACCAGCGGCGCGTTCCGTGGCGGCCTGCAGGCCATTGACGTGCATATGCTGATCAGCGGGTTCTGCTTCTATCGCGTGTCCAACCGCCACACGGTCGGATCGCTGTTCCAGATCGAGCTGGAGGACCCGGCGATCAAGGCGCGGCACAAGGACATGATCGTCGAGGCGGTGTTGCGCTACGTCCAGCCCTAGGCCGGCAGGATTTGGAGCGGGGAGGGTTCGCGAGCTCGCTCCTGCCGAAACCGCTCGATCTGGATCCTGGCGCAGGAGCGAGAGCGGAATCACACCGTCGCGAAATGCGCCAGCATCCGCTCAGCGTTCGCCTTCACGCCACTGAACAACTCGAACGCCTTCACCGCCTGGAACACCGCCATGTTGCCGCCATCCAGCGTGCGACAGCCCAGGCGGCGGGCGTGGCTGAGCAGTTCGGTCTCCAGCGGGAAGTAGATGATCTCCGCCACCCACAGGCGTGTGTGCAGCAATTCCAGCGGCAGCGGCGCACCGGGTAGCTTGGCCATGCCGACTGGCGTGGTGTTGACCAGCCCGTCGGCCTCGGCGAGCGCGCTGGCCAGGTCGTGACCGATCCGCGCGCGCTGTCCGCCAAAGTGGGCGTTGAGGTTGTCCACCAGCATCTGGGCACGGGCCGAATCCACTTCAAAGATCGTCAGTTGCTCCACGCCTTCGCTGAGCAGGGCATGGGCTACCGCAGCGCCCGCGCCACCGGCCCCCAGTTGCACCACACGTTCGCGCGGCGCATCACTGAGGTTGCGGCGGAATCCCTCGGCAAACCCCAGACAGTCCGTGTTATGCCCGATCCGTCTGCCGTCACGCAGCACCACGGTGTTTACCGCACCGATGCCGCGCGCTTCATCGGAGAGTTCGTGCAACAGCGGAATCACCGCCTGCTTGCACGGAAAGGTGATGTTCAGCCCGGTGTAGCCCATGCGCTCGGCGGCAGCCAGCAGGTCGGGCAGGGCGGCTGAATCGACGCCCAGGGTGTCCAGGTCGATCAAGCGGTAGAGGTAGCGAAAACCCTGGGCGTCGCCTTCCCGCTCGTGCAGCGCCGGGGTGCGCGAAGCCTGGATGCCGGCGCCGATCAGGCCGGCCAGGACGGTACGGTGCTCACTCATCGGGCTCACTCCTGCAGCAACTTGGCGAAGTGCTGGATGCCGGCGCGGTAACCGTCGCTACCCAGCCCCGCGATCACGCCCACGGCGATAGCGGAGACGAACGACTGGTGCCGGAATTCCTCGCGCTTGTGCACGTTGGACAGGTGCACTTCGATCACCGGCAATTCCACGGCGGCCAGTGCATCGCGGATCGCCACCGAGGTGTGGGTCCAGGCAGCGGGATTGATCAGGATACCGGCGCAGCGGCCGCGCGCCTGGTGAATCCAGTCGATCAGCTCGCCTTCGTGGTTGGTCTGGCGGAATTCGATTTCCAGGCCACTCTCGGCGCCGGTGCGTTGGCAGAGCGCGGCGATGTCGTCGAGGGTTTCGTGGCCGTAGGTGGCGGGCTCCCGGGTACCGAGCAGATTGAGATTCGGCCCGTTGAGCACGAGCAGGATGTGAGGCATGGGGAATGGCTCCGTTGTTCTTGTATGGCCGCAGAGGAAAGGCCTGTAGAAGCAAAATGTACCAAATGGTTAATTTGGTCAATGCGGGGCGGTGAAGCGGAGATGGTGAGGAAAATTCCCTATAAATCGTCAAAACGCCGGAAACGTCGATGATTCACCAGATTAGGTAATCCCCTGTGCACAGGTGTGCAGAATCATATTCCGTGCGGTGATCGACCATCGGTAGGGGCGGGCTCCGCCCGTGACGGGTTCAAGCCCGCCGAGGACGTCCAAGGAGCACTCCCGCAGCAGGGCCACGGATTCGCGAGCAAGGACCAGACGTCCTCCTCGGCCCTGCAAAAAAAGACCCGCCAATCGGCGGGTCAGGAGGGGGAAGCCAGTTGGAGAGTGCAGGCTTCAGACGTGCAAGGCATGTCCCAGCGCGCGCAGCGCAGCTTCCTGCACGGCTTCGCCAAGGGTTGGGTGGGCGTGGATGGTGCCGGCGATGTCTTCCAGGCAGGCGCCCATTTCCAGGGACTGCACGAACGCCGTGGACAGCTCGGAGACCGCCTTGCCTACCGCCTGCCAGCCGAGGATCAGGTGGTTGTCCTGGCGCGCCACCACACGGACGAAGCCATCGCTGGACTCCAGGGTCATGGCGCGACCGTTGGCGGCGAACGGGAAATTCGCCGTCAGCACCTCGTAGCCTGCGGCCTGGGCCTGCTCGGGCGACAGGCCGACCACCACCACTTCCGGATCGGTGAAGCACACTGCCGGGATTGCCGTGGGCGTGAAGGCGCGGCGCTTGCCGGCGATGATCTCGGCGACCATCTCGCCCTGGGCCATGGCGCGGTGGGCCAGCATGGGCTCGCCAGCGATATCGCCGATGGCCCAGACGTCGCGCATCGAGGTGCGGCACTGCTCGTCGATGCGCACGGCGCGGCCGTTCATGTCCAGGCGCAGGGTGTCGAGGTTCCAGCCGGCGGTGTTGGGATGGCGGCCAACGGCAACCAAAACCTGGTCGGTCTCGATCACCCGTTGCGAGCCGGCGCCATCCTGCACGCGCAGGCCTTTGCCGTCCGGCTCCAGGCCCATGACGCTGTGGCCCAGGTACAACTCGATGCCGAGCTTGCGCAGGGCGTTGGCCACCGGCTTGGTCAGTTCCTCGTCGTAGGTCGGCAGGATGCGCGGCTGCGCTTCCACCACCGTGACTTCGACGCCCAGCTTGCGGTAGGCGGTGCCCAGTTCCAGGCCGATATAGCCGCCGCCCACCACCGCCAGGCGTTTGGGCAGGGCCTTGGGCGCCAGGGCTTCGGTGGAGGAGATGACGTTGCCACCCACCGGCAGGAAGGGTAGCTCGACGGATTTCGAACCGGCCGCCAGCAGCAGGTGTTCGGTGTGGATGTGCTGGGTGCCACCTTCGCTGAGCTCGACTTCGACGGTCTTGCCGTCGACGATCCTGGCCCAGCCGTTGACCACGGTGACTCCATGCTTCTTCAGCAGCGCGGCGACGCCGGTGGTCAGGCGGTCGACGATGCCGTCCTTCCATTCCACGGTGCGCTGGATGTCGATGCTCGGCGCCTGCACGCTGATGCCCAGCGGCGAGGTGCTGGCGAACTCGCGGGCCTTGAGGTATTCCTCGGCGGCGTGGATCAGGGCTTTCGAGGGGATGCAGCCGATGTTCAGGCAGGTGCCGCCCAGGGCTGCGCCCTCCACCAGCACGGTGCGGATGCCCAGTTGGCCGGCGCGGATCGCCGCGACATAGCCGCCGGGGCCGCCACCGATCACCAGCAGGGTGGTTTCGAGAGTCTGGTTCTGTTTCATGAATCGGCTCTCCGTCAGTCGATGAACAGGGTGGCGGGATGTTCGAGCAGGGCGCGCACGGCCTGGATGAAGGCCGCCGCATCCATGCCGTCGACCACCCGGTGATCGAAGGAGGAAGACAGGTTCATCATCTTGCGCACGACGATCTGCCCGTTGATCACCATGGGCCGCTCGACCATGCGGTTGACCCCGACGATGGCCACTTCCGGATAGTTGATCACCGGTGTGCTGACGATGCCGCCCAGCGCGCCGAGGCTGCTCAGGGTGATGGTCGAGCCGGACAGCTCCTCGCGGCTGGCCTTGCCATGGCGGGCGGCTTCGGCCAGGCGCGCGACTTCCGCGGAGTTACCCCACAGGTCGCGGGATTCGGCGTTGCGCAGCACCGGCACCATCAGGCCGTTGTCGCTCTGGGTGGCGACGCCCAGATGCACGGCGCCGTAGCGGGTGATCACGTCGGCATCGTCGTCATAGCGCGCATTGAGCTGGGGGAAGTCGCGCAGGGCGACGACCATGGCGCGGGCGATGAAGGGCAGCAGGGTGAGCTTGCCGCGTGCCGCGCTGTGCTTGCCGTTGAGGTGAACGCGCAGGGCTTCCAGGTCGGTGACGTCGATTTCCTCGACGTAGCTGAAGTGCGGGATGCGTCGTTTGGCCTCGGCCATCTTCTGCGCGATCTTGCGGCGCAGGCCGATCACCGGGATCTGCTGTTCGTCGTGACGCGCGGCGTAGCCGGAGGCGATGGTGGCGCCGCCATGTTCGAGGAAGTGTTCCAGGTCCTCCTGGAGAATGCGTCCGGCCGGGCCACTGCCCTGGACGAACTGCAATTCCACGCCCAGGTCGCGGGCACGTTGGCGCACGGCCGGCGAAGCCAGCGGCTTCTCGCCCGGCGCGCGGCGCGGCGCCGGAGAGGGCGCAGGGCGCACGGCCGGGGCGACGGGTTTGCTTTCGACGCGTGGAGCCGGCTTCGCTGCTTCGGCTACCGGCGCAGGTTTCTCCACCGGTTGGGTTGGAGCTTCTTCATGAGCCTTCTGCTGAGTGGCTTCGCGGTGATTGCCCTGGCCTTCCACTTCCAGGCGGATCAGCTCGCCGCCCACGGCCATCACCTGGCCGGGCACGCCGCCCAGGGCGAGGATCTTGCCGGCCACCGGCGAAGGAATTTCCACGGTGGCCTTGTCGGTCATGACTTCCGCCAGCAACTGGTCCTCATGAACCTCATCGCCGACCTGGACATGCCACTCCACCAGCTCGACCTCGGCGATGCCTTCGCCGATGTCCGGCATCTTGATGACGTGAGTGCCCATTCAGACCTCCATGGCGCGCTTGAAGGCCGCGCCGACGCGGGCGGGGCCGGGGAAGTAGTCCCATTCCTGGGCGTGCGGGTAGGGCGTGTCCCAACCGGTGACGCGGGCGATCGGCGCTTCGAGGTGGTGGAAGCAGTTCTCCTGCACCAGCGACATCAGCTCGGCGCCGTAGCCGCAGGTGCGGGTGGCCTCGTGGACGATGACGCAGCGGCCGGTCTTCTTCACCGACTGGACTATGGTGTCCAGGTCCAGCGGCCAGAGGCTGCGCAGGTCGATGATCTCGGCGTCGATGCCGGTTTCCTCGGCGGCGGTCTGGGCCACGTAGACGGTGGTGCCATAGGTCAGCACGGTCAGTTCCGAGCCGGGGCGGGCGATGGCGGCCTTGTCCAGCGGCACGCTGTAGTAACCCTCGGGCACCTGGCTGGCCGGGTGCTTGGACCAGGGCGTCACCGGGCGGTCGTGGTGGCCGTCGAACGGGCCGTTATACAGGCGCTTGGGTTCGAGGAAGATCACCGGGTCGTCGTTCTCGATGCAGGCGATCAGCAGGCCCTTGGCGTCGTACGGGTTGGACGGCATGACGGTACGCAGGCCGCAGACCTGGGTGAACATCGCCTCCGGGCTCTGGCTGTGCGTCTGCCCGCCGTAGATGCCGCCGCCGCAGGGCATGCGCACCACCATCGGCACGGTGAAGTCGTTCACCGAGCGGTAGCGGATGCGCGCGGCTTCCGACACCAACTGGTCGGTGGCCGGGTAGACGTAGTCGGCGAACTGGATTTCCACCACCGGGCGCAGGCCGTAGGCGCCCATGCCGACGGCGGCGCCGATGATGCCGCTCTCGGAGATCGGCGCGTCGAATACGCGCGAGGTGCCGTACTTCTTCTGCAGGCCCTCGGTGCAGCGGAACACGCCGCCGAAGTAGCCGACGTCCTGGCCGAACACCACGACGTTGTCGTCGCGCTCGAGCATCACGTCCATGGCCGAGCGCAGCGCCTGGATCATGGTCATGCTGGTGACTGCCTGGGCGTTCTCGTGTTGCGGGTTCATGGCATTCATACCCCAAGCTCCTGGCGCTGCCGGCGCAGGTGTTCCGGCAGGTCCTTGTAGACGTCGTCGAACAGGTTGGCGGCGCTGAACACATGGCCGTCCACCAGCGAGCCGTGGCGTTCGGCTTCTTTCTGCGCGGCGATCACTTCGGCTTCCAGTTCCTTCTTCAGCGCTTCGTGCTGCTCGTCGGACCAGATGCCGAGGCCGACCAGGTGCTGCTTCAGGCGGGCAATGGGGTCGCCCAGGGGGAAGTTGGTCCAGTCGTCGGCGGGGCGGTACTTGGACGGATCGTCCGAGGTGGAGTGCGGGCCCGCGCGGTAGGTGACCCATTCGATCAGGCTCGGGCCATGGCCACGGCGGGCGCGCTCGGCGGCCCATTGCGAGGCGGCGTAGACGGCGAGGAAGTCGTTGCCGTCCACCCGCAGCGAGGCGATGCCGCAACCCACGCCACGGTTGGCGAAGGTGGTGCCTTCACCGCCGGCGATGGCCTGGAAGGTGGAGATCGCCCACTGGTTGTTGACCACGTTGAGTATCACCGGCGCGCGGTAGACGTGGGCGAAGGTGAGGGCGGTGTGGAAGTCGGATTCGGCGGTGGCGCCGTCGCCGATCCAGGCCGACGAGATCTTGGTGTCGTCCTTGATCGCCGAGGCCATGCCCCAGCCGACGGCCTGGATGAACTGGGTGGCGAGGTTGCCGGAGATGGAGAAGAAACCCTTCTCGCGGCTGGAGTACATGATCGGCAACTGGCGGCCCTTGAGCGGGTCCTGCTCGTTGGAGAGCAGCTGGCAGATCATGTCTTTGAGCGGGTAGTCGCGGGTGATCAGGATGCCCTGCTGACGGTAGGTCGGGAAGGTCATGTCGCCGTCGCGCAGGGCCATGGTGTGGGCGGTGGCGATGGCTTCTTCGCCCAGGCACTGCATGTAGAAGGACATCTTTTTCTGCCGCTGGGCGGTGAGCATGCGTGCATCGAAAATGCGCGTCTTGAGCATCAGGCGCATGCCGCGCAGCAGTTGCTCGTGGCTCAGTTCCGGGGCCCAGGGGCCGACGGCGTTGCCGTCGTCATCGAGCACGCGTACCAGGCTGAAGGCCAGTTCGGTGGTTTGCGCGGGTTCCACGTCGATGGCGGGCTTGCGCACCTCGCCGGCGGGCGAGAGATGGAGGTAGGAGAAGTCGGTCTTGCAGCCCGGGCGTCCGGTGGGTTCGGGGACGTGCAGGCGGAGTGGGGCGTAGTCGGTCATGGCGGTCTCCAGTTGTGATCGTGGGTGTGGATCAGCGAACGGAAGAAGCCATGCCTGGCGGGCGCACCCGGCCGGGTCGGGCTACGGTGCAGGTGCCGCGCGGGGTCGCGTGGCGGGTGGTGACATCACTCATGGTGAGGTCCTCGGTTGTTGTAGTTGTGGTTTCAGTATAGGTGTGACCGATTGGTTTTTTGCTCCAAATTGACTAGCTCAGAGCTTAAGGATTAGTTTGTTTGCACTATAAAAACAGCACTGAGTAGTACGACCGAAAATGGCTGATCTCGACCGCACCGACCTGAAAATCCTCCGCGCCCTGGCCGACGATGGCCGCCTGTCCTGGCGCGATCTGGCGCAGAACATCGGCCTGTCGCTGACCCCGACGCTGCGCCGGGTCCGCCGCCTGGAAGAGGAGCACTACATCCAGGGCTATTTCGCCCGCCTCGACGAGGAGCGCCTGTCCGGCGGCATGAGCGTGTTCGTCTCGGTGTCCCTGGAAAAACAGACCGGCGACTACCTCGCCCGGTTCGAAGAACGCATCGTCCAGGCGCCGCAGGTGATGAGCTGCTTCCAGATGACCGGCGACGCCGACTACATGCTGCGCGTGGTGGTGAAGGACCTGTCGGCCTACCAGCTGTTCCTGACCAATACCCTGACGCAGATTCCCGGCGTGGCGGGGATCAAGTCGGCCTTCGCCTTGAAGTCGGTGATGCTGCGCTCGGCGCCGCCGATCTGAGCCGGACAGGCTCATCGCAGGAGCGAGCCTGCTGTCTGCCGAGGTTTCCGTGTGGACGGACAGCAATCGCTGACGAAGTCCGCTCCCACGCTCGAGCGGAATAGGTACGGGCTGTTGTGGGAGAGGGTTTATCCGCGGTCGGGTGGGCACCGCAGGCCACAGCTTCGCGAGCAAGCTTTCTCCTACAAAAAGCAGGTCAGCCCTCGCGGCGGAACTGCTCCCGATACTGCGTCGGGGTCACGCCCAGGCGTTGCACGAACACCAGGCGCATGCGCGCCGGGCTGCCGAAGCCGCAGCGCCAGGCGATCACTTTCAGTGCCAGGTCACCGCCTTCGAGCAGCCCGCGTGCGGCGTCGATGCGGGCGCGCTGGACGAATTCCGCAGGGGTTACGCCTGCCTCGCGGACGAACACACGAGCGAAGCTGCGCGGGCTCATCGCCACTTCGGCGGCCAGTTGCGGTACGCCCAGCGGTTGGTCGAGGTTTTCCTGAACGTAGCGCTGGATACGCGCCACGGGCGAGGTTTCGTCGGCCGGCGCCTGAAGGAAGGGGCTGAACTGCGATTGTCCGCCCTGGCGCTGGGCGACCACCAGCAAGCGTTTCGCCACGGACAAGGCCACCGCCGCGCCGTGGTCTTCCGCCACCAGCGCCAACGCGAGGTCGATCCCTGCCGTGACGCCCGCCGAGGTCACCAGCGCGCCATCGCGCACATGAATGCGGTCCGGTTCCACCTGCGCCTGCGGGAACAAGTCGGCCAGGCGCCGTGCATCGCTCCAGTGGGTGGTCACGCGTTTGCCGTCCAGCAGCCCGGCGTGACCAAGCAGAAAGGCGCCGGTGCAGATCGAGCCATAGCGCGGCGCCAGCGCACAGGCTGCACGCAGCCAAGCGCGCAACGCCGGCGCGGGCGCCTCGTCGGGTAATCGCGGCCCGCCCGGCACCAGCAGGATATCGGCCGCGCAATCGCCCTGGTCGAGGCTGAAATCGGCACTGAGCAGTTGACCGTTGGACGCGCGCAAAGGCAGCGGCGGGGCGGCCAGGGTAATTACCTGATAACCCCGGCCGGCAGGAACGAAGGCATTGGCCTCGGCGAACACATCCAGCGGCCCGGAAACGTCCAGCGCCTGCACGCCGGGGAACAGCAGCATGGCCACGCGTTTCATGGCGCCTCCCGATCCGATCGATGGCGATCATTCTTGCGGCGGAACGCCCTGGCTGCAATCGGCGGACGGGAACGAATGCTGCCATTCTGACAGCGGGAAGCGTCACAATCACAGGCCATGGCACACCCGCAAGGCATTATTGTTGCGCTAACTGAAGAAATGCATTGTCGAAGTCGATCTGTGTAGGAAAGGTCTCATCGGCTAGATTTATGGCAGTGGGCCACGATCGACGCGACCCGCGTGATCCCTGAGGTTCCCGCCATGAAATCCGCTCTACATGCACTCTTTGCCATCCCCGCCTTGCTGTTGTCCTTCAGCGCCTTCGCCGACGATGCTGCCGTTTACCACTACGGCATGCCGCTGGACGTCGCCAAGGTGCTGAGCATCAGCCAACCCAACGAGCGCTGCGAAGTCAGCCAGGCCACCATGGTCTACCTGGATTCCCAGGGCCAGCAGCACACCGTCAAGTATCTGCGCCAGACCCCGCGCTGCAGCGACATCTGAATCAGGCGCGGAACTGCTCCACCAATCCCTGCTGCCGGCTGGCCAGTTCGTTCAATGAACGGCTGGCGCCGGCGGCCTGTTGTGCGTGTTCGGAAATGGTCTGGGTGACATCGCGGATACCGGCGATATTGCGGTTGATCTCCTCGGCGACGCTGCTCTGTTCCTCCGCCGCGCTGGCGATCTGCAGGTTCATTTCGCTGATCAGGTTCACCGCCTCGCCGATCCGGCGTAGTGCATCGATGGCCTGCCGCGCTTGATCGACGTTGCCCTGGGCCTGGCTGAAACTGCCCTGCATGGCCTGAGTTACCGAGTGACCCCGGGCTTGCAGGTTTTCGATCACCTGGCGAATTTCCTCTACCGATTCCTGAGTGCGCCGGGCCAGCCCGCGCACTTCGTCCGCGACCACGGCAAAGCCTCGCCCTGCGTCCCCTGCGCGCGCCGCTTCGATGGCGGCGTTGAGGGCCAGCAGGTTGGTCTGCGCGGCGATGCCGCAGATGACTTCCAGGATCGAACCGATCTGCTCGTTGCTCGTCGCCAGTTGTTGCAGCTCAGCCATGGCCTGGTGCATGCCGGCGGCCAGCAGGTCGATGCCGCTGTTGGTCGCGTCGAGGGTGCGGAAGCCGTCATCGCAGGCCTGCTCCGCGGTGCGCGCAGCTTCGGCGGCGCGAGCGGCGCTGCGCGCCGAATCCTGCGCGGTGGCGGACATCTCGTGCAGCGCGGTGGCGACCTGGTCGATCTCGCGGAACTGCTGCTGCATGCCGTCGCTGGTCTGCCGGGCGATCTGCGCGGAGCGGTCGGCGGTGGCATGGGCTTCGCGGGTGGCTGACTGCACGGCGGCGATGCTCGGTTGCAGCTTGTCGAGGAAGCGGTTGAAGGCGGTGGCGAGGCGGCCCAGTTCGTCGCGGCGCGGGTAGTCGAGGCGGCGGGTGAGGTCGCCTTCGCCATCGGCGATGTCTTCGAGCATGCGCGCCAGGCGCAGTATCGGCCGGCTGATGCCCAGCGCGGTGAGCGCCACCAGCAGCATGCCGAGCAGGCCGGCGGCGACACCGATGCCGATCTCCAGTGCAGTACTGCGCCAGCGCAGGTCGTCCAGCGTGCCCTTGAGACGTTCCGCCGGGGCTAGCATCACCGCGCGCGGCACGCTGAGCAGGATTCCCCACGGGGCAGCATCCGGCACCGGGGCGAGACTGTGCAGCACGTTGATGGAATCGCCGTCGTCGCTGGACTGTGAGCGCCCGGCGGCAATCTCGGCGAGCACGGTCTTGTCGCCGAACTTCTGCCCCAGCTTCGAGGCATCGCCGCTGTCGCTGGCGACCAGCCCGTTTGGGCTGAGGATACGGATGCGGCCCTGGCCGTCGAACAGGCTGCGGCTGCCTTCCACGCTGCTCTGCTGGAGGGTGGCGAGGTCGATGTCGAAGCCGATGGCGGCAATCGCCTTGCCGTTCTCCAGCACGGGCAGGGTGACGCTGGTGACCAGCCGGCGCTGGCCGGAGGCTTCGTCGAAATACGGGTCGAGCACGCAGGGGCGGGCGTGAGTGGTGGAGCAGGTGAAGAAGGCGTTGTAGGGCTGGCCGCTGGGACCGGGCGTGGCGTCGCCGAGGACTTGCTCGGTGCCGATCACCCGCTGGGTTTCCTTGCCGTTCTGCAGCAGGTAGAGGGCGAAGCGCCCGGTTTCGTTGCTGCCCAGGTCTTCACGGGCGGCGAACTGGGCGTCTGCGGCGTCCAGCGCATCGGGCTGGAATACCAGGAACAGGCCGAGCAGTTCCGGGTGCGCGCCGAGGGTTTCTGCCATCGCCTGGTTAAGTGCGTTGCGCAATGCGGCGGGATCGAGAATGCCCTGACGTTGCTGTGCGCGAAGGGTCTGCACGGTGCGCGACAGGCCTTCGCCGAGCAGCAGGTTGTTTTGCAAACGCTCGCGGATCAGCAGGGCCTGAACCTGGCCCTGGGTTTCCAGGTTGTGCCGCGCGGAGGCGGCGAAGAGTTCGCCGCTGTCGTGCCCGATGGTCTGGCTGTCCTGTCGCGCCTGGTACAGCGACAGGCCGATCAGCACGCTGGAGACCAGCAGCAGGCAGAGGCCCGCCAGCCAGGTGATGCGGCCCTGGATCGAAGTCAGGAGGCTGGGCATGGCGGGCTCGCTTTCGTTGGATCAGAAGGTGGTGGAGAACAGCAGCTGGCTGTAGAGGTTGCTGTCGTCGTTGCCGATCTGCGTGCCGCCTTCGGCCGCGCTCTTCTTCGGCTGGTAGAGGCCCACCAGCGGGATGATCACCAGGTGTTCGTTGATCGCCCACTCGGCGTAGAGGTCCAGCTCGCGGCCGTCGGTGTTGCCCAGGTCGGTGTCGAGGGTGTGGAAGTCGAAGAACTGCGCGCCGATGGACAGGTTCTCCAGCGGGGTGACCTTGGCGCCGATGTTGTGCACGCGGGTGTTGTTGTTGAACGGGCCGGAATAGTTGCCTGCCACTTCGCCCTGGAACCAGGTGCCGAAGCCACGGCTGAAGCCGTAGAAGAGCGTGTCGTAGCCTTCCGAGAAGCGGCTGAAGCGGTAGCTGACGTAGGGCTTCCAGGCGATGTCGGAGAAGGTCCAGCCGGCTTCGAGGTACCAGGCGTTCGCGGTGTCGTCGCTGTACTGGGCGTCGCGCTTGTCCTGCCAGGCGTATTCGCCGGAAAGGAACAGGTTCTCCACGCCGGCGTTACCGGTGCCGCGCAGGCTGTAGGTCTTCATGTCCTTACGGTCGAGTTGGATGGGCGAGGCGTAGCGTTCGTCGATGTCGGTGACATCGATGTAGGTCAGACCGAAAGTCGCTTCCGGGGCGACGTGTTCCAGAGTGGCGACGTATAGCTCGGAGTTGGCCTGGGCGCGGTTGTCGGATTTCAAACGCATCAGGTCGCCACGCCAGCCTTCCTTGCCGCCGATGCGCAACACGGCGGTCTCGTCGAAGTCACGGCGCGCTGCCAGGTAGTAGCCACCGCCACGGTTGTATTCGCCATCGGCCAGGCCCTTGCCCATGTTCAGGGCGTCGCCATCGATCAGGAAGCCATCGCCGACCACGATGTTCTGGCGGCCGAAGGACAGGTCGATGCCGTCCTCGCCCAGCACCGGGAACAGCCCGGCCGAGCGCCAGCCGGCGTAGGCGTCTTCGATCTTGGTGGTGCGCTCGGAACCGTCGCTGAAGCCGGCGGCGTCGCCGTCGCCCCAGGTGCCGGAGCTGAGCAGGTTGAACGCGCCGTAGGCGGTGCCAGCGCCGCCGAGTTTCTGGTCACCGCTCAGGCCGTACTTGATGAAGCCTTCCTGCCAGGAGGACGAGCCCTCGTCCAGCGTGCCAGTCATGTTGTAGCGTTCCTGGCTGTGGAACAGCCCGAAGGTCGCCGAGAGATCGGCGTTCAGGTGCGTGTCGTCGGTGGCGTACAGCTGGTAGGCGCTGACGGAGCTGCTGGCGCCGGCAATGAGCAGGGCGAGCAGGGTGGGGCGCAGCACGGCGGCGTGGGTCATGGCGAAGGCATCCGTTTCGTTATTGTCGATTGGGGGATGAGACTTCTGCCGATGCTAAGTAAGGGCTGGCGTTGTGCCGTTGCGTGTGTCTGCCAAGTGATTGGGTGTGGTTGCCAGATCGGCTGGGAGTGTCTTTTGCAGGGCCGAGGGGACGCCCAGTCCTGGCTCGCGAACCCGATTGACTCGGGAACTGCCGGTGAATTTGTTCGCGAGCAAGCTCGTTCCTACAGATAAAGCCGATCAGCGTGTACGGGAGATTACGGAGGGTTGTTCGGCGTACAGGCGCTTATACAAGGCCGAAAAATGGCTGGAGCTGGCAAACCCCAGGTCCAGCGCCAGGTGCGTGATGCTTTGCTGCGGCTCCTGCTTGAGCCGTCGCCGCGCCTCGGCCAGGCGCAGGCTGAGGAAGAACTGCTGCGGCGTGCTCTGGCAGATCTGTCGGAAGCAGTACTGCAGGGTGCGCTGGCTGGTGTTCAGGTTCTGGCTCAGCTCCAGCAGCGACAAGGGTTGCGAGAGATCCGTCTGCATCCGTTCGATGGCGGCCAGCACCAGGCGGCGATGCTGCGGCAGGGAGCGCGGTGGGCCCTCGCGCGCCGTGTTCGGGAGGATTTCCTCCAGCGCCTGCAGGACATGACTGAGCACCAGCGCAACGGCATGGCCGGCCTGTTGTGGGTCGCCGGTGCGCCATGGCTCGTCTTCGAAGGAGGCGATGGCATCGCACAGACTGCGCCGCAGCGCGCCTGCGCCGATGGACGAGAGCTGCAGGCGGCCCTGGGACAATGCGCGCTCGAACAGCTCGCGCTCCTCGGCGCCGAGCAGGCGTTCCAGCTGCGGTTGGCTGAAGGTCAGGCCGAGCATGTGGATCTCGCCGGCGGCGCAGATTTCCAGCTCGCGCCCGCCTTCGAGCACCAGCAGGGTGTCGTCGTGTAGCGCCTGGCCGTTGAAGCGGGAATCGCGACCGGCGCGCAGAGGAAGGCCGATCACCAGATGGTCGTCCGGCGGCGCCATGTTTTCGTGCAGGTGCAGATTGGAGTGTTCGTAGATCAGCGAGGCGTCGGGCAACTGCACGTGCAGCAGTTCCGCCTGCAAGCGGCCGTGGCCGAGCTGGGTGTAGTCCTGGCTCCAGCCCGCGAGGGCGCAGGCCAGTTCATCGGAGTCGGTTGCCTGGTGGCGGGCTATGCCGGTCATGACGGTTCACCTCGGTTGTGCGCCGAGTATCGGTCAGCGCTGGCGTGCAGGATTGTGCCTGCACGCCAGGGGCTTGTGGCGCTCTGCCAGATTCAGCGGCTCGCCAGGTAGGCGCGGGCCAGGGTGCAGGCGCGTTCGATCAGCATCGGTGCCAGTTCCTTGGCCGTCTGGCTGTTGCGTCGGGTGTGCACCCAGCCCAGGTACGTCGTGCCGCGCAGGGCGAGGAACAGCGGCAGGGCGGCGCGGTCCGCGGCGGAGAGCGGCTTGACCGAGTGGTAGCCGGCCAGCAGCGCGGCTTCGATCTGCGCCAGGCGCGGGTCGTCCTGGCAGAAGTACAGCGCCGTGGCCAGTTCGAACATGTGCCAACCGAAGCCGGCGTCGTCGAAGTCGATCAGCTGCAACTCGCCCGCCTCCAGCAGCAGGTTCTCGGGCACCAGGTCGGCGTGGATCATGCCGAAGTTGCCCAGGCTGCGGCCGTAGCGGCGCAAATCCATGCGCGCCTCCTGGCGGGCGCGCTGGAGCAGCTCGCGCTCATCGTCGGCGAGCAGGTCCAGTTCCCAGAAGCGGCCCCAGAACGGATTGGCGCCGACCAATCCCTCTTCGTCCCAGGCGTGCCGGGTGAACTCGTTGGGCTGTCGCCACTGGGCCGAATTCAGGTGGATGCGCGCGGCCACGGCGCCAGCCTTGTGGAACAGCGCCTCGATGTCACCGTCGGCGCTCAGGCCCTGTTCCGCCGAACCCAGAGTGCTGCCGGACAGCCAGCCAAGCATGTCGACGTAGCGCGGCTCATCGAGCGCGGCGCTGCGCACTTCGGCCAGGTGCTCGCCGTCGCGGGTGCGGATGATGGTCGGCACGCCAATGCCGCCGGCGGCCAGTTGCTCCATCCAGGTCAGCTCGGAGCGCAGCGCCGCTTCGCTGTGGTAGCCACCGCGGTGCACGCGCAGGGCGCTGCGCGTGCCGTCGCTGCGGGTGGCGCAGAACACGGCGTTCTCGCGGTACTTGAGCAGTTCCAGGCCGACGAAGTCGCCGTCCCAGTGGCGCAGGGCATCCAGCGCCAGGTCGCGCAGGCAGGCGATCTGCTGGTCGTGGTCGAGTGAAGAGAAGTCAGTCATGTCGGATTCCCTCAAAGCTCGCCCAGGACCTGGTCCAGGGTGTCGATGAACAGCTCGCCGTGTTCGGCCTGGAAGGGCAGCGGCGGGCGGATCTTGAGGATGTTGTCGGCGCCACCGATCTTGCTGATCAGCACGCCGCGCTGGCGCATGGCGTTGACGATACGTCGCGCTTCGAGCCCGGCCGGCTCGCGGCTGGTGCGGTCGCGTACCAGTTCCACGGCGAAGAACAGGCCCTTGCCGCGCACGTCGCCGATGATCGAATGGCGCTCGGCCAGGCGATGCAGTTCGGCGCTGAGCTTCGCGCCCTGGCGCAGGGCGTTGCCTTGCAGGTCTTCCTCGGCGATCACGTCGAGTACTGCCTGGCCGACTGCGGCGGCCACTGGCGAGCCGCCGAAGGTGTTGAAGTACAGGTTGGCGTGGCCGAAGGTCTCGACGCGCTCGCGCGAGGTCACCAGCCCGGCCAGGGGGAAACCGTTGCCCATGGGTTTGCCGAGGGTGACGATGTCCGGCACGAACGGGTGTGCCTGATGGCCCCACAGGTGCTCGCCGGTACGGGCGAAGCCGGATTGCACCTCGTCGGCGATCAGCAGGCCGCCTGCATCGCGCACCAGCTTGGCCACGCGCTCCAGGTAGCCGGCCGGCAGGCGCGGGATGCCTTCGTTGGCGAACAGCGTGTCGATCAGCATGGCGGCCAGACCGACGCCGGCGGCCTGCAGCTCGGCGATGGCTTCGGCGACCTTGGCCACGTAGCGATCGGCGACTTGCTCGGGCGTACCGTCTGCCTGATACAGGCAGGGAATCGGCACCGCCCGCGCATGGGCCGAGAATGGCTCGGAGCTGGGCAGTGCCGTGGTTACCGCCGCCAGCGAGGTGGTGTTGCCGTGGTAGTTGTAGTCGCTGACGATCACGCCCTTGTTGCCGGTGACGAAGCGCGCCATGCGCAGGGCCAGCTCGTTGGCCTCGCTGCCGGTGCAGGTGAACATCAGGCTGTCCAGTGGCTCGGCGAAGGTCGCGGTGAGGTTCTCGGCGTAGCGCACCACACGCTCGTTGAGGTAGCGGGTATGAATGTTCAATGTCGCCGCCTGTTCGGCCATGGCCGCGACCACTTTCGGGTGGCAATGGCCGACGCAGGGCACGTTGTTGTAGCAGTCCAGGTAACGCTTGCCGTTGGCGTCGATGAGCCAGACGCCTTCGCCTTTCACCAGCTCCAGCGGCTCGTCGTAGAACAGCGGCGAGGCATCGCCCATGACCTGGTGGCGGCGTTGCAGCAGGGTTGGTTCAGACATTCTCGACATTCTCCAGGGGCTTGCCGGCGCGGGTGGCAGCGCGCAGCAGGTAGTTGAGGATCAGTGCGGCGACCACCAGCGCCAGGGCGCTGAGCATGGCCACTTCCAGCTGGAAGCAGGCGGCGATGACCACGAAGGTCAGCAGCATGCCGACGCTGGCGATCACAGGGCCGCCGCGCAGACGGAACGGGCGCGCCAGGCCGGGCTGGCTGCGGTGCAGGCGCAGGTACGCGGCGAACAGCACCAGGTGGCAACTGCCCAGCAGCAGGACGATGCACAGCAGGAGTTTTTCCGGCGGCACCAGGGTCAGCGGCAGGCCGATCACGGTCAGCACCAGCAGGGCGACGTAGGGCGCGCCTCGGCGGTTGGTGCGGGCCAGCGCTGCAGGGAAGAAACCGTCGCGGGACAGGGCGAACAACTGGCGGGAAGCCGAGAACACCACCGAGAAGAAGGTCGCCAGCAGCCCGCACACGGCGCCGGAGCCGACCAGCAGCGGCAGCCAGTCGCGCTCGCCGTACAGCCCGCCGTGGGTCATGGCGGCGTACAGCGGATCGCCGGCGTTGCCGACCGCTTCCACGCCGGCTGCGCCCGGCGCGCTGATCACCACGGTCAGGGCCGTCAGCAGGAGGGTACCGACAGCGGCGATGATCCCGCGCGGCATGCTGTGGCCGGGGTCTGCAGCTTCCTCGGCAGCGGAGGCGACCTGCTCCAGGCAGATGAACATCCAGATGGCGAACGGTACGCAGGCGAACACGCCGGCGACGCTTATGCCCGGCAGTGCGCTGCCAGCCGTGGGCAGCAGGTTTTCCCAGTGCACGTGGGGCAGCATGGCGCCGCCGAAGGCCAGCAGGGCGATGGCGGCCACGGCGCCGGCCAGCAGGGTCAGGCCCAGGGCCTCGCCGACGCCGATGATGTGGATACCGATGATCACGGCGAACAGGCCGATGCGCACCGGCCAGCCGCCGAAGCCGAATACCGACTCCATGTAGGCGGCGAGGAAGTTGGCAGCCGCGCCCGTGCCGATGGTCAGCGCCAGCGCGCACGCCGCGCCGACCAGGTAGCCGACGAAGGGGCCGAAGGCCAGCTGCGCGTAGGCGAACACGCCGCCGGCATGGGGCCGAGCAGTGGAGAGTTCGCACACGCACAGCGCCAGGCCGCCGCAGAGTACGGCCATCAGCAGGGTGGCGACGAGCATGTTGGCCCAGCCGCTACTGGCCAGGCCGTAGTTCCAACCGGAGAACTGCCCGGCGATGACCAGTGAAATGCCGAGCCCGGCGATCTGGGGCCAGCGGAGTACGCCTTGTTTGAGCATGGTGGTTGTCCCTTGCCTGTAATTGATCGAGAGAGTGGACGGCAGTCAGCCACGAGCGCCGGGGCGCAGCGGGCAAGGGAGGGCATCGGCGTGCGCCGACGGATGAATGCGTGGAGTCATGGGGCGGGCCCTTCTTGTTGTTTTGTGGGTTGCACGCTCCCGGCGTCGGATGCGCCGGGCAGGCAGAAGGTACGAAGGGCGTGGGGTGGGGCGATATCAGAATTCCGCAAAGACGCGGGCGTTGGCATTGCCGGTGCGTTAGGGGCCGATTCGGCACCGCGGGGGATGGCTGTTCGGAAAACCAATCACCCACAAAAAAGCCCCGCATTGCGCGGGGCTCTTTCATTCACTCGTCACTCAGGCGTGCGCACGCAGCTCCGAGCTGAGGCCGGCCTGGGCGATCGTTGCGATCGCCTGGTCACGTGCGGCCTCGGAGTCGTACAGCTTGCTGGTCAGCAGTTCTGCACCGGTGTTATCGCGGATCACGAAGAAATTCTTGCCGCCGGGGGACATCTGGCGCTTGTAGCGCTCGACGGCCGCACAGGAGCTGCGGAGGCTGTTGATGGCCTGCTCGGCTGCCTCCTGTGTCGGGTAGGCCGGAGTTTCCAGCAGAGTACCGTGGGCAGTGTTCTTGAGCAGAACGCGACGGTTGCCGCTGCTGAGTTCCTTGATTTCATACCAACCGGGCATGTGTAGCTCCCTATAACCGGTGTCAACGTCCTGCGGGTGTTCCCGCAGGGTGACAGGCCAGTTTAGGAGTACAGGCGTGCTATTTGTATAAGAAAAGTCCTATGAATCATGGGGTTACTGTATCAATTTGTCTCAGGATCGCGTTTCTCAGAAGCTGGCTTTCACCTGTAGGCCGAGCAGCAGGGCGTTGTCGATGTCCTGGCCGGAGAAGGCCCCCGGTTCGATGACGTACTGCAGGTCCGGGCGCAGGGTCAGCCAGGGCGTGGCCTGGTAGCCGTAGCTCAGCTCGATGAGCTGTTCGCCGCTGTCCAGGTTCGGGTAGTCCTGGCTGTTGGCGAGGGCGTTGTTCTCCTGCACTTCGCGGCTGCGCGGGTTGGGTACGGCGCGGCCGTAACCCAGCGCGAGACTGTCTTTCGGGCGGCCTTCGAAGGGCTTGTAGAGCACTACACCTGCGCCGTACCACTTGGTGAAGGGCGAGGCGGCGCTGCTGGCGGCCGAAGCCTGGCCGAACAGGTGCAGGCTGCGGCCCTCGGAGGCCGGATCGTTCCACACCGCCTGGTCGACCAGCAGGTAGTGGCCGCTGCGCCCGGACTCTTCCTTGTTGCTACCGATGCGCTGCACGTCGGAGCTGTCGTAGTACCAGCCCAGTTTGTACTCGCCGGGCAATTCGCCCTGAGGCTTGTAGACCAGTTCGATGGGCACCACGGTGCCGGTGGCGTGCTTGGGCGTGAGGTGCCAGGCGCGGCTGGAGTTGCCGTTGCTTTCCGGGTCGACGTTGAACGCGGCGATGCGCAGTTGCCAGTCCGGAGCGAAGCTGTACTTCACCCGTGCGCCCAGGTGCGCGTTGGGGTAGTTGGTCCAGCCGCTGCCGCCGGACATGTTCAGCGGGTGGCCGCAGAAGCCGGCGTTCATGAAGTTGCAGAGGATACCGCTGTCGAGCCCGCCGACGTCATTGCCCATGGCCATGTAGCCGAGCTTGAGGTTCACCGCCTGGCCCAGGTCGCGCTCGTAGCTCAGCTCGGTCAGGCGGGTATAGAGGCCGCCGTAGTTTTCCTGGATCGGCAGGCGGTTGCCCACCAGGTCTTCCGAGGCGCTGTTGCCGCGGCGGTCGTTGATGGTCAGCTGGACCTTGCCGCCATTCTCCAGGCCGTAGAGTTTCGACAGGTCGAACTGCACGCCCAGCTTGATGTTCTGCGAATAGCGCGCGGAACGGTGCAGGCCGCCGTGGGCGTTGTAGGCGGTCTCGCCGCTGTAGTCGCCGGTGAACTTGACGCCATCTTCTTCCAACTGGTGGCGCAGGCCGCCCCAGTCGCCGGTCATCGTGGATCGTTCGAGCAGGCCTTCTGCTGCCAGCGCAGGCAGCGAGGCGACGCACAGCAGCAGGCCGGGCGTGAGGCGAAGGGAAGTGCGCATGGAGTTTCCTGAGCTTGAAGCGAATAAAAAAGGCGCGGTGGGAGTGCCGCGCCGGAAGGAGGCGCCCGCACGAAGCGGGCGCGATGGGAGGGTTACTGGCTGGCTGTCGGGGTGTCGGGCAGCGCGTAGGCCATCACGTAGTCGCCACGGTCGGTGGACTGACGCGCACCACCGGCGGTAACGACGATGAATTGCTTGCCGGTCTTCGGCGACACGTAGGTCATCGGGCCGCCCTGGCTGCCGACGGGCAGGCGGGCCTTCCAGATCTCCTCGCCGTTGCTGCTGTCGTAGGCGCGCAGGTAGAAGTCCTGGGTGCCGGCGATGAATACCAGGCCGCCCTGGGTGGACAGCGTGCCGCCGAGGGTCGGCAGGCCGATGGGAATCGGCAGGTGCATACGGATGCCCAGCGGGCCGGTGTCTTCCACGGTGCCCACCGGTACCTGCCAGGCCACCTGGCGGGTCTTCAGGTCGATGGCGGTGAGGGTGCCGAACGGCGGTGCCTGGCACGGGATGCCGGCCACCGAGAGGAAGCGGTTCTTGTTCACCGCGTAGGGCGTGCCTTTAAGCGGCACGGCGCCCATGCCGGTGTTCAGTGCCTCGCCACCGCCGGCGGCCGCGCCCTTGTTGGCCGAAGGGATCATCTGGATCCACAGGCCCAGGCGCATATCGTTGACGAAGATGAAGCCGTGCACCGGGTCGGTGGACAGGCTGCCCCAGTTCATGCCGCCCAGGGAGCCGGGGAAGCTCAGCGACAGGTCGGTGCCCGGCGCGGTGTAGAGGCCGTCGTAGCGCATCTTCTTGAAGTCGATGCGGCACAGCAGCTGGTCATAGGGCGTGGCGCCCCACATGTCCGACTCGCTGAGGGTCTGCGCGCCGATCTGCGGCATGCCGACGGATCTGGGCTGGGTCGGCGAATACGGCTCGTCGGGGATGTTGCCCGGCTTGACCGGCACATCCTTGACCTCGGTCAGCGGCTTGCCGGTGGCGCGGTCGAGTACGTAGATCTGCCCGGCCTTGGTGCCGATGACGACTGCCGGAACGGTCTTGCCGTCGGCCACGGGGAAGTCGACGAGGCTCGGCTGCATCGGCAGGTCGAAGTCCCAGAGGTCGTTGTGCACGGTCTGGTAGACCCACTTCTGCGTGCCGGTCGTAGCGTCCAGAGCAAGGATCGAAGCGCCGTAGGTGTGGTCGAGTTTCGTCCGCTCCACGCCATAGATGTCGGTGGAGGAACTGCCCATGGGCAGGAAGACGGTGTTCATCGCCGGGTCGTAGGACATCGGCGCCCAGCTGTTGGGCGTGCTGCGGACGTAGCTCTTGCCGTCCGCCGGGGCCTGCTTGTCTTGCGGGTTGCCCGGGTCGAAGGCCCAGCGCATGGCGCCGGTGATGACGTCGAAACCACGGATCACGCCGCCGGGCATGTCGGTCTGGACGTTGTCCGCGACACGGCCGCCGACCACCACCGTGGTGCCGGCCATCAGCGGAGCGGAGGAGAGTTGGTAGTAGGAGTCGGGTACGTCGCCCAACCCTGCCTTCAGATCGACCTGGCCGTTAGTGCCGAAGCCCTGGCAGAACTCGCCGGTGTCGGCGTCCACGGCGATCAGGCGCGCATCGATGGTGTTGGTCAGCAGACGACGCTGGCAGTTGGCGCCGACCGGAACGCTGGCGGCGATGACCGGCGTGCTGTTCGGCTGGGTCGGCTGTGCGATTTCCTTGGTGGAATCGAAATAGGCCATGCCACGGCAGCGTTGCCAGACCTTGGACTGGGCGTTGATCTCGTTCTTCCACAGCTCCTTCCCGGTGTCCGCGTCCAGCGCGATCAGGTTGTTGTGCGGGGTGCAGATGAACACCTTGTCGCCGACCTGCAGCGGGGTGAGCTGGTCTTCCGCGCCGTTGCCGTCGCTGATCGCCACGTCGCCGGTGTGGTATGTCCAGGCCACCTGCAGCTTGTCGACGTTGCCGCGGTTGATCTGGTCCAGCGCGGCGAAGCGGCTGCCACCCTCGGTGTTGCCGTAGTGTGCCCAATCCTTCTGCGCATGGGCCGGGTCCACCGGCGTCAGGCCGGGGCCCTTGCCGGTGGGCGCGACGCTGGGATGGGCGACGAACATGTTGCCGGCGGCGATGGCCACCAGTACCGCCAGCACAGCGGCGATGCCATTGGCACCACGACCAGCGTTGCGGCCTGCCGAGCGGGCCAGCAGCGGATAGACCAGCGCGACCACCACGCCGATGGCGCTGAACATGAACAGCCGCGAGAACAGCGGCCAGAATGTCAGGCCGGTATCGGCCACGGCCCAGACCCCGGTAGCGACCAGGAAAACGGCGAACAGCCAGGCGCCTGCCGGCTTGCGAAGGGCGATCAGCAGGCCGGAAATCGCCATCGCCAGGCCGCCGATGAGGAAATACCAGGAGCCGCCGAGGCTGACCAGGCGGACGCCGCCGGTAGCCAGGGCGAGGCCGAGGAGGGCGATGATCACGCCCAGGCCGAGGAGGATGAAAGTGCTCGCGCGGGATGCGCGCTCTACTCGTTTCATACAGAAGGTTCTCGCTGTGGAATTCGCCAATTATACGCTTAGCATGCTAATTAACTAGATAGTACAATCGTCGAAGATTAAAATCCTGACGAATGAAATAGCCTCTTGTTCGCCCCTTGCCCACAAGACGCCAATCCACAACAAACCTGTGCAGCGGCTGCCGCGACTGGCAGCATCGCTGCTCGGTCCTACAGAAGAATCCTAGTCACCGTGCCTGCCAACCGCTCTGTCGTGCCCACCCAACTCAAACTGCTGCCGTTGCTGATCTGCGGTGCTGTCCACGGCCAACTGGCCCGCGCCGAAGCCGCGGAGATGGAGAGTGAAGTGCAGCTTGCGCCCATGGTGGTGACGGGCGCCTATGCGCCGGTATCGAGCTTCGACCTGCCGTTCTCCATCGACACCGTGCAGCAGCCGCAACTCAGCGATGGCCAGCTCGGCGTCAATGCCTCCGAAGTGCTGCAGCGGGTCCCCGGCCTGGTGGTGCAGAACCGCCAGAACTACGCCCAGGACCTGCAGATTTCCTCCCGCGGCTATGGCGCGCGCTCAGCCTTCGGCATTCGCGGGCTGAAGCTGCTCAGCGATGGCATTCCCGCCAGCACGCCGGACGGCCAGGGCCAGGCGGCGACGCTGAACCTGGATGTCGCCGACCGCATCGAAGTACTCCGTGGTCCGGCCTCGACGCTCTACGGCAGCAACAGCGGCGGGGTGATCCAGATGTTCTCCCGCGACGGCTATGGCCCGCCGAAGGTCGGTGCGCAGACCACCTTCGGCAGCGACGGCTTCAACAAGAACCACCTCTATGCCGAAGGCGGCACCGACCAGGCCGGCTTCCTGCTCGACGCCTCGCGCATGGACACCGACGGCTACCGCGACCATAGCGCCGCGCGTCGCGACCAGACCTTCGCCAAGCTCAACTTCAAGCCCGACGAAGACAGCCGCCTGGCGCTGATCTACAGCAGCCTGGAGCAGAACGGCACGCAGGACCCGCTGGGCCAGACCTGGGACGCATACCGGCACGACCCGCGCTCGGTGGCAGCGGCGGCCGAGACCTACAACACGCGCAAGAGCATCGACCACCAGCAGCTGGGCATGAACTACGAGCGCTACTTCGGCGACGCGACCCTGCAGTTCAACCTCTATGCCGGCCAGCGCAGCGTGGTGCAGTACCTGTCGATCCCCAGGGGCGTGGCTTCCAATGCCCAGCGCGGTGGCGGGGTAGTGGACTTCGATCGCCAATTCCACGGCGGCACCCTGCGCTGGATCCAACCGGTGCACGGCGTGCCGGGTGAGCTGACCGTCACCACCGGGGTGGACTACGACCGCAGCGAAGACGACCGCAAGGGTTTCCAGAATTTCAGCGGCGACCAGTTGGGTGTGAAGGGCGAGATGCGCCGCAACGAAAACGACATCGCCACCAGCCTCGACCCCTACGTGCAGGCGCGCTGGGAGCTGGGCAACTGGACTTTCGACGCCGGCCTGCGCCACAGCAGCATGAAGATGGAAGTGGACGACCATTACCTGAGCAACGGCGATTCCAGTGGCTCGAAGACGTACCAGCAGAACAACCCGTCGCTCTCGGTGATGTATGCCTTTACCCCGAACCTGCATGGCTATGTCAGTGCCGGCAAGGGTTTCGAGACGCCGACCCAGGCAGAAATGGCCTACGCGCCAGGGCTGGCGGAAAGCTTCAACTTCGGCCTAGACCCCGCCACCAGCACCCAGTACGAAGTCGGCCTCAAGGCGAAGGTCGCCGGCAATACGCGGGTCAACGCGGCGATATTCGAAATCCGTACCGACGACGAGATCGTCGTTGCCAGCTCCACCGACGGCCGCACCAGCTACCAGAACGCCGGCAAGACCCTGCGCCGGGGCTTCGAGCTGGGCGTGCAGAGCGACCTCTCCGAACACTGGCAGGCCAATCTCGCCTATACGCGCCTGGATGCCACCTACGACGAGGACTTCGTCGAGAGCGGCAGCGTGATCGAAAAGGGCAACCACCTGCCCGGCGTGCCCGGCAGCAGCCTGTTCGGCGAGCTGGTGTGGAAGCCCCGGGACGGTATCAGCATGGGCTTCGAAGGCCAGTACCGCAGCAAGGTCTACGTCGAAGACAGCAACCAGGACAAGCCGGCGCCCAGCTATGCGGTGTTCAACTGGCGCACCCGCTTCGAGCAGCATGTCGGGCCCTGGACCTTCCACCAGCTGGTGCGGTTGGACAACCTGCTGGATCGCCAGTACGTCGGTTCGGTGATCGTCGGCGACAGCAATGGTCGTTACTACGAGGCGGCGCCGGGGCGGTCGTGGTACGCGGGGGCGGGGCTGGAGTATCGCTTCGACTGAGCGTCCTGACCGAGGTTATCCGCCGCAAGCCGGTCGGCGGATAACCTGTTCCAGGTTATGCGCCCTACGGTCCTGTGGGGTGCGGATCGCGAGCAAGCTCGCTCCTACGAAATGCGCTGCGGAGCTGATCGGTAGGACCGAGGAGACGCCTGCTCCTTGCTCGCGAACCCATTATCGGCAACGCCGGTCATCGCCCGCGGGGCACCATAACCGTTCCGAATCCTCTATCCTCGCGAGTTTTGAACCGAGCGGGACTTGTGTGTGATGGGTAGATGGGCAATCGGGGCATTGTTGATGTGCGTCGCGGGCTGGGCGTCGGCGGCTGACCCGCTGTTCGGCAAGTACAACTACGGCGCGGCGCAGAAGGGTTTCGGCAAGCAGCAGGGCTTCGTCGAATGCCTGCAGCCCATGGGCGTCACCGCGCGCTGCAAGGACGGTGTCGACTATGCCGGCACGCGCTATCGCCTGGCACTGACCTTCGACAAGCAGAAGCTGGTGGAGGCGGTGTTGTACACCGAATACAACGACGCCGCGTACCGGCGCGTGCTGCAGGAAGTGGCCAAGCGCTTCATGCTGGTGGCCATCGCCGACGACAAGAATGTGGTCGACGTCCTGGCACATACCCTGAACCCGAACCGCACCGAGGCCGACGCCAAGGCCATCGGCGACTTCGAGACCCACGCGTTGCGCAGCGGCATGATCAGCTACCGCCTCTACGAACAGCTCGACAAGTACATCAAGCCGGGTCTGGACGCCCGCCAGGTATTGGCGACGGTGCCGGCGAGCATTCGCGTGGTCGAGGTCACGGTGAAGCATGGCAAGTCGGAGAACTGGCTGATCGTGAAGTTCGCCAAGCCGGGCCTGGCGCCGAAAAAGCCCAAGGCCTGATCCGCGCGAATAAATCCGCTCCCAAAGGAACAGAGCCCCTCACCCTAACCCTCTCCCGCAAGCGGGAGAGGGGACTGCTCGCTGCAGGATGAAACCATAGCGTCAGCCGGCACGGTCTGCTCCCTCTCCCTGAGGGAGAGGGGTGGGGTGAGGGGGAAGCTCAGGCACAGAGCAGGGCGGAGAGTGCGGTCGTCCATCGGCTTCATATCTTCGTATGAAGCCTTCCCCCGGATTGCATGGAACGGACGATTGTTCGCCACTGGCCTGACACAGGACAGTGGCGCACTACCGTTCAATCTGGAATCCGCACATGAAACGTTCCCTGTGGCTGGAGGAAATCGCCTCCGAGCTGACTCCGCTGCCTGCCCTGGAAGGCCCGCTCGAAGTCGACGTGGCCATCGTCGGCGGCGGCTTCGTTGGCCTCTGGACCGCGCTGCGCCTGCTGGAGCTCAAGCCTGACTGCCGTATCGCCATCATCGAGCGCGACATCTGCGGTGGCGGCGCCTCCGGGCGAAACGGCGGCTTCGTCATGTCCTGGTGGCCGAAGATCAGCTCGCTGGCCGCGCAGTGCGGCAAGGATGAGGCGCTGCGCCTGGCTCGAGCCTCGGCGGCGGCCATCGGCGAGATCGAGGAATTCTGCAAGGCCCACGATATCGACGCGCACTTCCGCCGCGCCGGCTGGTTGTGGACCGCCACCACCGAGGCGCAGCGCGGTGCCTGGAAGGGCGTGCAGCAGACCTGTGCGCGCTTGGGCGAGCCGGTCTTCCAATCGCTTTCCGACAGTGAAGTGGCCCGCCGCGCCGGCTCGCCGAAGCACCTGGAAGGCGTACTGGAAGCCAGCAACGCCACCGTGCAGCCGGCACGCCTGGTGCGCGGCCTGCGCCGGGTGGCGCTGGAGAAGGGGGTGCGCATCTTCGAGAACACCCCGATGCTCAGCCTGGATCGCGGCCGGCCGGCCGTGATCCGCACGCCCGGCGGCGAATTGCGCGCACCCAAGGTCGTGATGGCGACCAATGCCTGGGCGGCGGCGATTCCCGAACTGCGCCGCACCATCCTGCCGGTGACCAGCACGGTGGTCGCCACCGCGCCGACTCCCGAGCGCCTGGAGCAGATCGGCTGGACCGGCGGCGAAGCCGTCACCGATTCGCAGCTGATGGTCGACTACTACCGCACCACCCGGGACGGCCGCATCGCCTTTGGCAAGGGCACCGGGATGATCAGCTACGCCAGCCGCATCGACGAGCGCTACGACCACAACCCGCAGCTCAACGACGCCACCGAACAGGACCTGCGCCGCACCTACCCGCAACTGGACGACGTGCCGGTGACCCACAGCTGGTCCGGGCCCATCGACCGCACCTACGACAGCCTGCCGGTGTTCGGCCACCTGAACGGCGCGCCGCACATCGTCTACGGCATCGGCTGGAGCGGCAACGGCGTCGGCCCGAGCCGTCTCGGCGGGCGCATCCTCGCCAGTCTCGCGCTGGGCATCGATGACGAATGGAGCCGTTGCGGCCTGGTCGGCCGCCAGCCCAAGCGCTTTCCGCTCGAACCGGTGCGCTACATCGGCGGCCTGATGGTGCGCGGTGCGGTGCAACGCAAGGAACAGGCCGAGGCGCAGAACCGCAAGGGCGCCTGGCTCGACCGCACCCTGGCCGGCTTCGCTCCGGCGGGCCTCGAAGACAAGGACCTCTAGGAGAACAGCTGCATGCCCCAACCGATCCTGCTCACCGGCACCGCCGGACTCGAACTGCCGGCGCCGCAGCCGGTGAAGGAACCCCAGGGCACCCCCGTGTCCGGCACCGCGACCCACGCCGAGGAAGGCGAGGGTGGGCTGCTCACCGGTGTCTGGGAATGCACGCGCGGCCGCTGGCGGCGCCAGGTGCTGTCACGGGAGTTCAGCCATTTCATCAGCGGCCACTGCCTGTTCATCCCGGACGACGGCGAGCCCATCGAACTGCGCGCCGGCGACGCCGTGCTGTTCCCGGCGAACTGTCAGGGCACCTGGGATATCCGCGAGACGGTGCGCAAGAGCTTCGTGATCATTCCCTGATCCCCAGGTCCATCCCGGCAATCTGCGCCGAGCGCAGCGCGATCCAGAGGACGGCCACGTCCTCGGTGGAATCCAGCGAGCGCTCGGTGATTTCCTCGATGCGGCGGATGCGGTAGACCAGCGTCTGCTTGTGTACGTTGAGCAGCTGCGCGGCTTTCTGCCAGGAGCGGTTCTGTTCGAGGAAGACGCGCAGGGTGTGCTGCAACTGGCCACCCTGTTGCGCGTCGTAATCCGCCAGCGCACCCAGCACCCGGCGATGTACGCGGCGGGCTTCCTCCAGGCTCGCCGGCAGCCAGGACTGCTCGCCCTGCGCATCGGCGTATGCCACCAGCGGTCGCTGGCGGTTGGCATGGGACAGCGCCAGGCGTGCCTCGCGCAGTGCTTCCACCGCGCGCAATGCATGGCCCAGCGGGTTGCTATGGCCGAGCATGCAGTCCAGCTCGGCCTGCAGGGCCTGCGCTTGGGCCGGATCGTTCAGCAGCAGGATCAGCTCGCTGCCCTGGTGGCGCACCAGCAGCCCCATTCCCAGCCGCTGCAGGCGCTGCTGCCAGTGCGTCGGCAGTTCGCCGGCGGCGCGCGCAAGCACCAGGCAGGCGGCATCCACCGGGCAGTTCAGCTGCGCCAGGCGCTCCTGCGCGGCGCGCTCGGTGAGGCGCTGCTGCAGCAGGTCATCCAGCAACTCCGAGCCCAGGCGCAGCATGCGCTCGTGTTCGACCTGGGCGCGTTCCAGCTCGATGCCCAGCACCGCGACGATATGGTGCAGCAGGCCGTAGTCGAGCAGCTCGCCGCCGGTAGCGAGAATCTCGCAGGTGGCCAGCGACGGCAGTGGCATCACCAGCGCTTCCTGCTCGCCATTGCTGCAGCGGGTCACGGTGTCCGGCACCGAGCGACGCTGGGCGAGGGTTGCCCGCCAACTGTCCGGCAGCGGCGGCAAGCCCTCCTGCCAGGGCTGCAGGGTGGCCGTATCGAACAGGTAGAGCTGGGCTCGGACGTCGCTGCACAGCCGCCGCAGCAGCCCGGCAAGGCCGAGCCCGCGCAGGCCGATGCGCGCGCTTTCATAGATGCGGGTGACGGCGCTGCGGCGTTCGTGCTCTTCCTGCTTGCTGGCGTCGACGATGGCGCGGGTGACGGCGGAGAAGGGTACCGCGTAGTCGGTCATCAGCAGCGGGAAACCCAGCCGGCAGGCTTCGTCCTGCAGGGCCTGGATATCCGCCGGCGCCTGCATGTTCTCGCCGATCATCAGCCCCGATATCCGCGCCCCGGCCAGGCGTTGCAGGTAGTCGCGCTGCGCCTGCGCCTGCGCGGGAATGCCGATGCCGGTGGTCATCAGCAGGTCACCTTCGCCGAGCCATTCGGTGGGGTCCGCCAGCTCGCACACGTGCGCCCAGCGCAGGCGCCGGCCGACGCCTTCGCTGCCGCCGAGCAGGCGGGTGCGCAGGGAGGCGTTGTCGAGGATGTCCTGGATATGGAAAGGCATGGCGGGTCCGCAGCGAAGAGAAACGGCCGGCAAGCATGCCACCAAGCGCGAGGCCTTGTCGCGCCTGGCTTGAGTGGGGATCGCAGGCTTCGTACCAGGATACGAGCGGGGTCTTCCGAATTGTAGTTCCGTCTGATTGTGGAGCTTGCCCGCGTGCCCCAAGACTAGCTGGCAGTGCGCCATGCGAGCCCTTGGAGGCCCCGGATGGCGCCGCCTGCCGCGAGGCGGGCCGTCTACTCACCGGAGACCATAACAATGAACAAGATCCTGAGTTCCTCCATCGCCTGCGCCCTGGGTTGCGCGGCGACTTTCCCTGCCTTCGCCGACCTCACCGTGGTCTCCCACGGCGGCGCCAACAAGGCCGCCCAGGTCAAGGCCTTCTACCAGCCCTACATGCAGCAGAGTGGCAGCCGGCTGATCGCCGACGAGTTCAACGGCGAGATGGCCAAGGTCAAGGTGCAGGTGGACACCGGCAGCGTTTCCTGGGACGTCGTCGAGATGGAAATGCCGGAACTGGCGCGCGCCTGCGATGAAGGCCTGCTGCAGGAAATCGGCGAACAGCCGGGCATTGCCAAGCTCGCCCCTGAACTGCTGGAAGGCGCCGTACAACCCTGCGGCGTGGGCTTCTTCGTCTGGTCCACGGTGCTGGCCTACAACGCCGACAAGCTGAAGAGTGCGCCCACCGGCTGGGCGGATTTCTGGGACACGCAGAAATTCCCCGGCAAGCGCGGCCTGCGCAAGGGCGCCATGTACACCCTGGAGTTCGCCCTGATGGCCGACGGCGTGGCGCCGAAGGATGTGTACGCCGTGCTCGGCACCAAGGAAGGCCAGGACCGCGCCTTCCGCAAGCTCGACCAGATCAAGCCGAGCATCCAGTGGTGGGAAGCCGGTGCGCAGCCGCCGCAGTACCTCGCGTCCGGCGACGTGGTGATGAGCTCCGCCTACAACGGCCGGATCGCCGCCGTGCAGGATGAAAGCCAGCTGCGCGTGGTGTGGAACGGTGGCATCTACGACATGGACGCCTTCGCCATTCCCAAGGGCGCGAAGAACACCGAGGAAGGGCTGCGTTTCATCCAGTACGTATTGCAGACCGAGCAGCAGAAGAACTACGCGCAGCAGATTGCCTACGGCCCGGTGAACCGTACTGCCGTCCCGCTGGTGGACGCCGCGCGCCGCAGCAACATGCCCACCGACGAGGCCAACCTGGCCGGCCAGGTGGCGATGAACGCAGCCTTCTGGGCCGACCACGGCGAGCAGCTGGAGCAGCGCTTCAACGCCTGGGCCGCCAAGCAGTAAGTCTTCCCAGTGTGCGGTCCCGCCCGCACTTTCAGGCCACCTTCGGGTGGCCTTTTTTGTGGGTGGAGGGGCGGGATTTCGAGATGAGACGACTGTTTCGGTGCTCGATTTCCGTCTGTGCAGCCGGATGCCACGTGCCTTCGATGTTGGCGAGCAAGGACTAGGCGTCCCCCTCGGCCCTACAGATGGGCCTGGCATTTTTTGTAGGAGCGAGCTTGCTCGCGAACCGGGACCGGCTTGCGGACAAGGTCCGCTTGTGCGGGAACGCCGGTAGCTCGCCCACAAAAAAAAGCCCATCGGGTCACCGATGGGCTTGGGGGGCAGGCTGGATAACGGATCAGGTCGCCAGGCTCAGCGATGCCGACTGCTGCAGCGAACGGCCCTTGGTTTCCGGCGCCCAGGCCAGGCAGATGAAGAACGCCAGCAGGGTGATCGCCGCACCGATCAGCAGGGTTGCCTGCAAACCGATGGACTCGATGCCGATCGGCATCAGGTAGGTGCCGGTCGCCGCGCCGATGCGGCTGAAGCCCACGGCCACACCCACGGCAGTGGCGCGCACGGAGGTGGGGAACAGTTCGTTGGGGTAGATCCATTCCAGGATGCTCGGCCCGCCGGAGACGAAGGCATAGAAGGCAAAGGCGCCGACGATGAACCAGGCCGGCGCGTCCGCCCACAGGCCCAGGGCCAGCAGCGGCAGCGCCATCAGCGCGAAGGGCACCACCACCATGGGCCGGCGGCCCCAGGTTTCCACCAGTTTCAGCGCCGGGATCACGCCGATGGCGAAGAGAATGGCGATCATCAGCTCGCCCAGGGTCGAGGAGTTCTCGCCTTTGATGCCGGCGGTCAGCAGGATCATGCTGCCGAAGGTGTACAGCACGTACTGCGGAGTGATCTGCGCGAAGTAGAGCATGCCGCACATGATGGTGCGCTTGAGGTAGCCGCCCGAGGAAATCATCTTCAGGTCGCTCTTCCACGAGCGATGGCGGCCGCCGTCGTTCAGCTCGGCGACGTCGGCCGGGGTGATCACCACGTCCCTGCCGTAGACCAGCTTGATGACCTTCTGCGCTTCCTCGATGCGGCCCTTGCTGGCCAGCCAGCGCGGCGATTCCGGGATGCCGCGGCGGATCAGCACGACGATGATGCCGACCACCGCGCCGCTGAACAGCATCCAGCGCCACAGCGAATGGTCGCCCGTCCAGGAGACCATCAGGTAGCCGACGATGAAGGCGGTCATGGCGCCGCAGGACCAGGCCAGGCCGGACACGCCGATCATGAAGCCACGGCGCTTGGACGGGGTGAACTCGGTCAGCAGCGAGGTGGCGATGGGGTAGTCCGCGCCGACCGCCAGGCCGATGACGAAGCGCAGCACGATCAGTTGCCAGGCCTCGGTGACGAAGGCAGACAGGCCGCAGGCGATCACCAGTATGGTGAGGTCCAGGGCGTACATGGTTTCCCGGCCGATGCGGTCGGTGATGGCGCCGAACACCGTCGCGCCGAAGAAGATGCCCAGCAGCGAGGCAGCGCCGATCAGGCCGGTTTCCACCGAGGTGGCGGCGATGTCCTGGCCGAAGCCGATCAGCGCGATGCCGATCAGGCTGAGGATATAGCCGTCCAGGAACGGCCCGCCGCAGCAGGCCAGCAGCAGCTTGCGGTGAAATTTCGATACCGGGGAATGTTCAATGACATCAAACACGCTCATGGGTACAACCTTTGTTGAATTTATAAGTGGCCGGGCAGGCGGCTGCCGAGAGTCGGCAACGGGCGGCAGGAGCCCGCGTTCAGCGGCCGGCAAGGGGAGGCAAAGGTTGCAGGGGTGGGTCAGGGCGGACAATCCACCCAAGGTAAGAAGCGCCGCGTAGGGGTCTGTACGATCGTATGAGCGCCTGCGGTTGCGCCCGCCGCAGGTTTCAGCCGGCGGGTTGCAGCAACAGGTGCACGGTCGCGCTGCAGGCCTGGCCGGGCAGTTGGGACACCTGCAGCTCGCCGCCGATGCTGTTGATCAGGTGCTGGGCGATGCTCAGGCTGAGGCTGCTGCGCGCCGGGTTGCGGGCGGGGTAGTCGCGGGTCAGCTCGGAGAGTGAGTACGCGCGCATTTCGCGGCGCCTGCTCCCCGGCAGGCCTTCGACGGTAATCCGCACGGCCATCTGTTCCTGCTTCGGGGTGGCGGCAATGCATAGCCGGACACTGCCGTCATCGGTCAGGTCGATCACGTACAGGCCCAGGTGCCGCAACGCCTCGCGCAGGGACTTGGCGTCGACCAGCAGCCGCTTGCGCGAGCGACTGTCGGTTTCCAGCTTCAGGGCCAGTTGCTTCTGCCCGGCCACGCCGTGCAGGGCTTCGAGCACCTCGCTGGCGAGTTCGTCAAGCCGCGAGGGCAGCAGCGGGACTTCATCCTGGGCGATGAGCGCACGCTTGAGCGAGGCGCCATGGACTCGCAGCTCGTCGAGAATCGCCTGGGCCTGGTCGAGGGCCGGGCCGCCAGGCTGCCCCAGGGTATCGGCCAGCGCCTGGAGGCGTTCGTTCAGGTGGGTGGTCGCGCTGGTGAACAGGTCGGTCAGTTGCTGATGCGCCAGTTCGCCGGCTTCGGCGCGGCTGCGCAGCTCTTCGAGCTGGTCGTAGCGTTCGGTGATGTCGGTGCTGCAGCAGATCATCCCAAGCAGGTTGCCTTCGCCATCCCGATAGGGCGTACCCCAGTGATGCAGCACACGGCGTTCACCGTGGACGTTGATTTCGATGTCCTTGTTGAAGGACTGCTCCTCACTGATCGCGCGCTGCAGGAAACGCAGCATGTTGCGGGCGTCGCTGGGCGAGTACCAGTCCACCTCGGTGGTGCGGGTGCCGAGCACGTCGTCCAGCTCCGCCTGGTACAGCTCCAGGTGCGCCGGGTTGGCATAGACAAGACGTGCCTCGGTATCGCGAACGTAGAAGGCCGCCGGCAGGCTTTCGACCATGGAGCGCCACAGGGGCGTTCCGCCGGTATCGGCATCGGTGCCATGGGCATCGCTGGCGGGTGCCGCGAGGTGGTTGCGGCGGGCGAAATCGATCAGTTCGAGCATGCTGGAGAGGTTGAGCTTGCTGCGCATGCGCGCCCGGTAGGTACTGACGGATTTCTCGCTGATGGTCAGCTCGTGGGCGATCTCCTGGTTGCTGTAGCCGCTGGCGAGCAGGCTGAGCACGCTCAATTCACGGTTGGACAGCGAGGCCACGCGCTCGGCGTCGTTCTCGTGCAGGCTGCCGCGGTGCACGCTGCCGAGCATTTCGGCCGGGAAGTAGCTGTGCCCACGCAGGACAACGCCCAGTGCTTCCTTGAGGCGCTCGATGTCCTGGTGCTTGCTGACGAACCCCGAGGCGCCCGCCTGCAGAAAGCGGCCGACGTAGTGCTCCGAGTCCTGGGTGCTGTAGCCCAGGATCGGCAACGTCAGCCCCCGCGCGCGCAGGCGCGAGATGACATCCAGGCCGGTGAGCTGCGACAGGTCGATATCGATGATCAGCAGGTCCGGGGCCAGGCGCGTGGCCAGGCTCAGGGCTTCGAGGCCGTTGCAGGCTTCCCCGACTACCGTGTGGCGCTCCGCCTGCAGCAGCATGCGCACGGCGTAGCGGGTCATCGGGTGTTCGTCCGCGATCAGTATCCGCGCCATCTCTATCCCTCTGGTCTGCTCTCCACTCTAGGGCATGGCGGCGGCTTTCGTGTAGTCATGTTCCTACAAGTCGTGACTGGATTTCGCATCCTCAGTTCATGGCCACTGGGAAAGAATGCGTGCAAAGACTCCCCATTCCCCTCAAGGTGACCCACATGAGTCGCACTCGAATCGTCAGGGCCGGCATCCTCGCCGGCTCGCTGGGTGTCGCTCTGGTCATGGCCGGCAGCGGCTTCCTCGCCTGGCACCTGGTCATGCAACACACCGCTGAACGCCTGGAAAGCCTGGCACGGCTTGCCTCCGAACGCGCGGACCGAACCCTGGCCCAGGCCGCGACCGCGCTGCGGCAACTGAACAGCTCGCCGTTGCCGCCCTGCTCGGTGGAGGGCATCGAGCAGATGCGCCTGGTGGCCATCGACACGCTGGCGGTGAAGGCAGTCGGTTATGTCGAGGAAGAGGTGTTCGTCTGCAGCTCCTGGGGCGCCGTCACGTCCCCGGCACAGCGCTGGCCGGAAGACTTCCGTACCCGCGAGGGCCTTGGCGTGTCGATCAACGTGCAGCCGTTCGTTGTGCCGGCCAAACCCATGCTGGCCCTGCGCGATGCCGCGTTCAACCTGCTGATCGAGCCGGAACACTTCCTCGAGACATCCCTGGCGCCCGGTGTCAGCCTGGCGCTGGGCACGCCCGCGGGGCACTGGCTGGGTACGCCTGCCGCCGGTTTCGCCCAGGTGCTGACGCGCATCCATGGTGAGCCGCACTCCGGCTTGCAGGACGGCTACGTGTACGCGCGGGTTGCGCACGGCAATTGGCAGACCGTCGCGGCGGTCACCCGCCAGGAAATCCTCGGCGACCTGTGGCGCGAGATGCTGATGCTCGCACCGCTGGCCCTGCTGCTTTCGGGCCTGTGGTGCTGGCTGGTGGCGCGCCGTGTGCGGGCATGGCTGTCGCCCTTGGCCGTACTGTCACGGGCAGTGGCGAAGGGCGAATTCCACGCCTTCTACCAGCCCATCCTCGACCTGCGCGACGGCCGCTGCATCGGCGCCGAAGCGCTGGTGCGCTGGCGCCGCGCGGACGGTTCGCTGGGCATGCCTGACAGCTTTCTTCCGCTGGCCGAATCCAGCGGCCTGATCGAGCCGATCACCGCGCAGGTGATCGCTGGCGTTTGCCGCGAGCTGGGCGCCAGCCTCGTTTCCGGGCAGTTGCAGCACGTGTCGATCAACCTGTCGGCGCGCGATGTAGCCAGCGGCGCCTTCCTCCCGCACCTGACGCAGGAACGGCAGCACGCGGGCATCGCCGCCCAGTGCATCTGGCTGGAAGTGACCGAAAGCAGCCTGCTGAGCATCGATGCGGCGCACCGGACACTGGCGCAGAGCCGCGCGGCAGGGCACCCGATTGCCCTGGACGACTTCGGCACCGGGTACTCCAGCCTGCAATACCTCAGGCGGCTGCCGCTGGACCTGCTGAAGATCGACCGCTCCTTCGTCCAGCCGCTCTCGGCCGGCACGCCTTGCCCGGTGACCGACCACACCATCGCCATGGCGCGCCAGCTGAAGCTGCTGCTGGTGGCTGAGGGCATCGAGTCCGACGAGCAACTGCAGTACCTGCGCCAGCGTGGCGTGCAGTACGGTCAGGGTTGGCTGTTCGGCCAGGCGATGCCGCTGGATGCATTCTTGACCTTCGTAGCCGGACACCACTGGCAGGCTGCGTCATGATTTCCCCGCCCCCTGAACACAGGATGATCACCATGAAAGCTTCCCTGCTGCTGTTCTGCCTTGCCACTGCCACTCCCGCGTTCGCGCTGGCTGCCGACACCGTCACCACGGTCCCAGTGCACTTCGCCAAGGGCGCAAGCAGCACCGCCCACAAAGGCAGCTTCAAGGGCTACGACACAGTCCTCTACACGCTTTCGGCCAAGGCCGGGCAACACATGAAAGTCGGCGTCACGGGCAGCAGCAAAGCAAACTTCAACCTCTTCGCTCCGGGCGACAAGCCGGGCGAATCGACCGCCCTGGGCGCTGGCTCAGTCGGCCAGGACTGGAGCGGTGCGCTGCCAGCCTCGGGAACCTACAGCGTGCAGGTCTACCAGATGCGCGCCAGCGCGCGGCGCGGCGAAACGGTGAACTACAGCATCCACTTCGCCATCGAGTGACGCCGGGGCCGCCTTCCGAGTGGCGCAGGGCTGCTCGGCCCAGGTCGTCAGGAAGGTGGGTACGCCGATTCGGTGGACCGGCTTGTTCATCCCCGCCCGGGATCGAGCCGGTGTAGCCCTCTCGCTCAGGCGGCAACCCGGCTCGCGAAAATGACAACCTATCTGCAACCCGATTCAGGAATGGGCCGCCTGGTAGTGGCTTGGCGATTGCCCGAGGACGCGCTTGAAGGTCTGCGAGAAGGCGCTCGGGCTTTGGTAGCCGTGCTCCAGCGCCACTTCCAGCACCGGGGCTCCGGAGAGCAGGCGTTGCAGGCTGAGCACCATGCGCACGCGCGTGCGCCAGTCGCTGAAATTCATGCCCAGTTCGCGCTGGAACAGTCGGGCAAGAGTGCGGCTGCTGATGTTCAACTGCTGTGCCCATTCCTCCATCCCTGTTTCGTCGGCCGGCGCGCCGATCACCGCGTTGCACAGCCGCAGCAGGCGCGGGTCGCGCGGCATCGCCAAGTGGATGCCAACGGTCTGCGCCGCGTCCATCTCTACCAGCAGCAGCTCGTGCAGGCAACGGCGCCGGCGCTCGTTTCCATCGCCGGGTTGTACGGCACTGGCGGCGACCAGCAACTCCCGCAGCAGCGGGGTCACCCCGAGCAACTGGCACTGCTGGCCACCCCAGGGCCAGTTCGAAGCGGGCATGAACAGGGTGCGCATACGCACCCTGCCAAACATGCGGAGCTGGTGCTCGGTGCCCGGCGGCACCCACAGCGCATGTCCCGCCGGTACTACCCAGCTCTTTTGCGCCGCACCCACCAGCATCACGCCGGAAATCGAGTGGATCAGCTGCGCCTGGGTGTGGCAGTGCGGCAGGATTTCCTCGCCATCCTGGTGGTCGTAGGCCAGCGCTTCGAGCGACATGGCGCAGGTCATGCTGCCGGACCTTGGCGGCGAGAGAGTGTGTCGAGCGGCGTCATGCGGGACTCCTGGTTGATCCGGCATTCTAAATGAGGATGTCCAGCATGATGTGGCGTTTTATTGTCGCGATAATAAAAAGGCGCAATAAATCGGCATAAATCATAAATTAATTGGATTTATTGGCAAGGTTTTCTCTCTTCAGTGAGATGAGACAAAACCCGACACTTCCCGCGCGGGTGGAATCGCGAAGTTTTGCCGCATGCGCTGGGCTTCAGACACGGACATTCGGCCGCACAGGCGCTTGAGTTCGCGGGTGAACGGCGAGCCGACGGCAACGCTCGCTGCGTGCTGGGCAGCGATGCGCTGGGCCTGGTGCGGCAGAAGCTTTCGGCACTGCATGAGGAGCTCAGCCGATCCACCGACGGCTGGGGCGCAGGTCAGCGCCTGGGGTTGCGCTCCTCGGGGCGCAGCGTGAGCACGTCGAAGCCCGTGGTGGTTACCGCCACGGTGTGTTCGAACTGTGCGGAGAGCTTGCCGTCGAGGGTCACCACGGTCCACTCGTCCTTCAGGGTTTTCACGCCCGAAAGTCCCTCGTTGAGCATGGGCTCGATGGTGAAGACCATGCCCTGCTTGAGGATCTGCCCGGTGCGCGGACGGCCGACATGCAGTACCTGCGGCGGCTCGTGCATCTCGCGACCGATGCCGTGGCCGCAATAGTCCTCGACCACGCTGTAGCCGTGCTGCCGGGCGTGCCGCTCGATGGCGTGGCCCACATCGCCCAGGCGGGCGCCGGGCTTCACCGCGCGGATGCCTTTCCACATGGCTTCGTAGGTGATGTCCACCAGGCGCTTTGCAGCAGGCGAAACCTTGCCGATCAGGTAGGTCTTGCTGGAGTCGGCGATAAAGCCGTTCTTCTCCAGGGTGATGTCGAAGTTGACGATGTCGCCGTCCTGCAGGCGATCCGCCTCGGAGGGAACACCGTGGCAGACCACCTGGTTGCGTGAGGAATTGAGTACGTAGGCGAAGCCGTACTGGCCCTTGCTGGCCGGCCGCGCCTGCAGTTCGTCGACGATGTAGCGCTCGACCTTGTCGTTCACCTCCAGGGTGGTCATGCCTTCCAGCGGCAGGGCGTCGACGAAGCCAAACACCTGCGCCAGCAGGCGGCCGGACTCTCTCATCAGCGCCAGTTCCGCCGCCGTCTTGATCACTTGGCACCTCCGGCGACGGGGTATTTCACCCCGGCTTCCTGCAATTCGCGGGTGACGATGTCGTTGTAGCTCAGGGTCGGTTCGAGCTCGCAGAGCATGCCGATCTTGATCCAGAACGCCGCCTGGGCGTTGATCGAGCGGCACGCCACGGCGCTGGCACGGCGCAGTTGGTCGTGCAGATCGTCATCCAGGTTGATGATGCCCATGGGAAAAGTCTCCATATGAAACATAACAATACATATATGAATCATATTTCCCGGCGTACCGAAACGCAAAACTCCCGCGCCCACTCACTGCGGTGTATCGGCGTCCTGCATGGCGTGTAGCAGGTCCACCAGTGCGCGGGCGCAAGCGGGCAGGGCCTCGCGGTCGCGCAGCAGCACGCTGCGTTCGCGCACCACCCAGGGTTCGTCCAGCGGCAGGATGCGCAGGTTCATGGTGCGGCTGTGGCGCAGGGCGGCCGTTTCCGGGATGACGCCGATGCCGACACCGGCCTCGACCATCCGGCAGATCGCCTCGAAGCTCGCCACCTGGATGCGCAGGTTGAGCTCGCCACCCATGCGGTCCACCCGCTCGCGCAGGAAGCTCTGCAGGGTGCTGCCTTCGTGCAGGCCGATGTGCGGGTAGTCCAGGGTATCGGCCAGGGTCAGGCGGGGCAGGGCGCACAGCGGGTGGTCCGGGGCCACGGCCAGCACCAGCCGGTCGGTGCTGAAGTGGACGATCTGCAGGCCCTCGGCACGTACCGGGCCGGCGACTATGCCCAGGTCCGCCGAGCCATCGAGGATGGCGCGGACAATGTCGCGGTTCAGCCGTTCCTGCAGGTCGACACTGACGCCGGGGCGTTCGGCGAGGAAGTCCGCCAGCAGCTCGGGGAGAAACTCGGTGCATGCGGTGGTGTTGGCGAAGATGCGGATGTGCCCGACCTGGTCACCGGCCTGGCCGCTGAAGTCGCTTTTCAGGTGGTCCACCTGGCGCAGGATCAGCCGTGCGTGCTGCAGCAGGCGTTCCCCGGCGGGAGTCAGCTCGACCCCGCGGTTGTCCCGATACAACAGTCGGCAGTCGAGTTGCCCCTCCAATGCCTTGATTCGCGCGCTGGCGGCCGCGGCGGAAAGATGGGCACGGCGCGCGCCCTGGGTGAGGCTGGGGGCTTCGGCGATATGGATGAAGAGACGCAGGTCGGCGAGATCGAAATGCATGCAACGGGTTCCCGCTAGGCTTGGGGATGGAAGTGGCGTTCGTTTCTGCTTAACGCTGGATTATGAAAATGTAGATTCGCCGAACGCAAGCCTCTGTTGCATCCTCGGCTCATCCACTCTGCCAAGAGGTCACCCATGAGCGATTCGCCGTACGCCGACTGGATCGGCCGTTCCCAGGAACGCGAGGAAGAATTGAGTGCCGTGCTGGTCCGCCGTCTGGCCGTGACCCTCGCGGAAGACGTACCGGCCGCGGGCGATGCGCTGCCGCCGCTGTGGCACTGGATGTTCTTCCAGGACGAGGTGGTCGAAACCGGCCTGGGCGCCGATGGCCATCCGGCGCGCGGTGGCTTCCTGCCGCCGGCCGATGGGCGCAACCGCATGTGGGCCGGCGGCCGCCTGGAGTTCCATGAACCGCTGCGCGTCGGCGGGCTGGCGAAGCGCACCACGACCATCCTCAATGTCGAGGAAAAGCACGGCCGCACCGGCTCGCTGCTGTTCGTCACCCTGCGCCATGAATTCCATCAGGACGGCCGCCTGGCCCTCAGCGAGGAACAGGACATCGTCTACCGCGAACCGACGCCGCCCCGGCTCTCCAGCGGCGACGCGCTGTCCGCCGGCGACTGGAGCGAGTCCGTCGAACCGACTCCGATCCTGCTGTTCCGCTATTCCGCGCTGACCTTCAACGGCCACCGCATCCATTACGACTGGCCCTACGTCACCGAAGCCGAGGGCTACCCCGGCCTGGTGGTGCACGGCCCGCTGATCGGCACCCTGAACCTGCGCGCGTTCTGCCGCGCCAACCCCGAAGCACGCCTGCGCCGATACGCCTACCGTGGCTTGCGCCCGCTGATCAGCCCCGAACCTTTCGCAGTCGGCGGCCGCCTGAGCGGCCCCGGCAAGGCCGAAGTCTGGGCTGGCAACGGTGCCGGCATCGCCCAGCGCGGCGAAGTGGAATTCGACTGATCGCACCCCTGCGGTGCCCTCCCAACAAGAAAAGAGCAAAGGTGATTCGATGACTTCCACCCCCGAAGAACTCCAGGCCATCCGTGAAGGCGTGCGCGCCCTGTGCGCGGAGTTCCCCGCCGAGTACTGGCGCCGGATCGATGAAGAGAAAGGCTTCCCCGAGGACTTCGTCCGCGCCATGACCGAAGCCGGCTGGCTCTCCGCGATGATCCCGGAAGAATACGGCGGCTCGGGCCTGGGGCTGGCCGAGGCTTCGGTGATCCTGGAGGAGGTGAACCGCTGCGGCGGCAACTCCGGCACCATCCACGGGCAGATGTACAACATGTTCACCCTGCTGCGGAACGGCAGCGCCGAGCAGAAGGCCTACTACCTGCCCAGGCTCGCCAACGGCGAGCTGCGCCTGCAATCCATGGGCGTCACCGAACCCACCACTGGCACCGACACCACCAAGATCAAGACCACTGCCGTGCGCCAGGGCGACAAGTACGTGATCAATGGCCAGAAGGTATGGATCTCGCGCATCCAGCATTCCGACCTGATGATCCTGCTGGCCCGCACCACGCCGCTGGCCGAGGTGAAGAAGAAGTCCGAAGGCATGTCGATCTTTATCGTCGACCTGCGCGAGGCCATCGGCAACGGCCTGACCGTGCAGCCGATCGCCAACATGGTCAACCACGAGACCAACGAGCTGTTCTTCGACAACCTGGAAATCCCCGCCGGCAACCTGATTGGCGAGGAGGGCAAGGGCTTCAAGTACATCCTCGACGGCCTCAATGCCGAGCGCACGCTGATTGCCGCCGAGTGCATCGGCGATGGCCGCTGGTTCACCGAGAAGTCCGCGCAGTACGCCCGTGACCGCGTGGTGTTCGGCCGCCCGATCGGGCAGAACCAGGGCGTGCAGTTCCCCATCGCCGAGGCGCACATCGAGATCGAGGCCGCCGACCTGATGCGCTGGCGCGCCTGCGAGGAGTACGACAACGGCAAGAACGCCGGCGCCGCCGCCAACATGGCCAAGTACCTGGCGGCCAAGGCCAGCTGGGAGGCCGCCAACGCCTGCCTGCAGACCCACGGCGGTTTCGGCTTCGCCAACGAGTACGACGTCGAGCGCAAGTTCCGCGAGACGCGCCTGTACCAGGTGGCGCCGATCTCCACCAACCTGATCCTGTCCTACGTGGCCGAGCACCTGCTAGAACTGCCGCGCTCCTTCTGACGAACCGGGACGACAAGCGATGAACAATACCCACGCCCTGGCCGAGTTCCTTGCCGGCCTGCGTTACGAAGACCTGCCCGCGGCAGTGGTCGAGTACACCGAAGAACTGTTCCTCGACTGGCTCGGCTCGGCCCTGGCCAGCCAGAACCGCCATCCGATCCCGCTGTTCCAGCGCTATACCCGGCGCATGGGCCCGGCGAGCGGGAAGAGCCGCGTACTGGTGGACGGCAGCTCGACTTCCGCCTACTTCGCCGCACTGGTCAACGGCGCCAGTTCGCACCTGGTGGAACAGGACGACCTGCACAACAGCTCCGTGCTGCACCCGGCCACCGTGGTCTTCCCGGCGGCCCTGGCGGCCGCGCAGGAACTGGGCAAGTCCGGCCGCGAGCTGATCCTCGCCAGCGTCGCCGGCTACGAGGCGGGTATCCGCATCGGCGAGTTCCTCGGCCGCTCGCACTACCGCATCTTCCACACCACCGCCACGGTCGGCACCCTGGCCGCCGCGGTGGCGGTGGGCAAGCTGCTGGGGCTGGACAGCCGCCAGTTCGTCAACTGCCTGGGCAGCGCCGGCACCCAGGCCGCCGGCCTCTGGGAGTTCCTGCGCGACGCTGCCGATTCCAAGCAGCTGCACACCGCGAAGGCGGCTGCCGACGGCCTGCTCGCCGCCTACCTGACGGCCGATGGCCTGACCGGCGCGCAGAACATCCTCGAAGGCGAGCAGGGCATGGCGGCCGGCATGTCCAGCGACGCCGACCCGAGCCGTCTGGTGGACGGCCTGGGCACCCGCTGGGCACTGTGCGAGACCTCCTACAAGTTCCACGCCTCCTGCCGCCATACCCATCCGGCCGCCGACGCGCTGCTCGGCCTGATGCAGCGCGAAGGGCTGGCGCACGGCGATATCGCCAAGGTCACCACCCGCGTGCACCAGGGCGCCATCGATGTGCTCGGCCGTGTGCTGGTGCCGCAGACGGTGCACCAGGCGAAATTCTCCATGGGCACCGTGCTGGGCCTGATCGCCGTGCACGGCAAGGCCGGGCTGGTGGAGTTCGAGGAGTTTTCCCTGAAGGATCCAAACGTCGCGGCCTTCTGCGAGAAGGTCGCCATGCAGCTCGATGCGGAAGTGGACGGCGCCTACCCGCAACGCTGGCTGGGCCGCGTCGACGTGCTGACCACCGACGGTCGCCAGCTGCACGGCGCCATCGACGAGCCCAAGGGCGATCCGGGCAATGGCCTGAGCCGTGCCGAACTGGAAGACAAGTTCCGCCGCCTGCTGGCCTTCGCCGGCCAGCGCGGCAGCGCCGAAGCGGATCGGCTGGTGCAGGCCAGCTGGCGGCTGCACCAGCTGTCGAACCTCGACGACTTCCACTGAAACAGACTCGCGGGCGCCTAGGCCGCCCGATCCCACCGAATCGTAGCGTCGGCCACCCGGCCGGCGTCTGGAGTTGCCCATGAGTTCGCGTCCCCTCGACGGGATTACCGTCGTCAGCCTGGAACACGCCATCGCCGCACCGTTCTGCACCCGCCAGTTGGCCGACCTCGGCGCCCGCGTGATCAAGATCGAGCGCCCCGGCGTCGGCGACTTCGCCCGCGGTTACGACGAGCGCGTGCGCGGCCTGGCCTCGCATTTCGTCTGGACCAACCGGTCCAAGGAAAGCCTGTCGCTGGACCTCAAGCAGGAGCCGGCGCAGGCCGTGCTGGAGCAGTTGCTCGAGCAGGCCGACGTGCTGGTGCAGAACCTCGCTCCCGGCGCCGCTGCGCGCCTGGGCTTGTCGTTCGAAGCGCTGCACGAGCGCTTCCCGCGGCTGATCGTCTGCGATATTTCCGGTTACGGCGAAGGCGGCCCCTACGAGCAGAAGAAGGCCTATGACCTGCTGATCCAGAGTGAAAGTGGCTTCCTCTCGGTCACCGGCGGTCCCGGCGCCGACGAGATGGCCAAGGCCGGGTGCTCGATCGCCGACATCTCCGCCGGCATGTACGCCTACAGCGGCATCCTTTCGGCCCTGCTGCTGCGTGGCAGGACCGGCGAGGGCAGCCGCGTCGAGGTGTCGATGCTCGAAGGCATGGCCGAGTGGATGGGCTTCCCCATGTACTACGCCTTCGAAGGCCAGTCGCAGCCGCCGCGTGCCGGCGCCGCCCACGCCACCATCTACCCCTACGGGCCGTTCCCCACCGGCGATGGCGGCAGTGTGATGCTCGGCGTGCAGAACGAGCGCGAGTGGAAACTGTTCTGCGAGATCGTCCTGCAGCGCCCGGAGCTGGCAACCGATCCGCGTTTCACCGCGACCAGCCTGCGCGTGGCCAACCGCGATGCCCTGCGCGAATCCATAGTCGAGGCCTTCTCGGCCCTGGGCGCCGAACAGGTGGTCGAACGCCTGGAACACGCGCAGATCGCCAATGCCCACGTCAACGACATGCGCGGCCTCTGGCAGCACCCGCAACTGGCGGCCCGTGACCGCTGGCGCGAGATCGACAGCCCGGCCGGCCGCCTGCCGGCGCTGTTGCCGCCGGTGAACAGCAACGCCTATGCCCCGCGCATGGACGCCGTGCCGGCGCTGGGGGAACAGACGGATGACCTGCTGCGGGAACTGGGGTATACCCCCGGTGATATCCAGCGCCTGCACGAGCAGGGCGCGGTATGACCCAGGAGAGCCCAATGATTCAGGACACCCCGGCGGATTCCATCGTACGGACCGCGCTGTTCGTTCCCGGCAGCCGCCCGGAGCGCTTCGCCAAGGCCTTGGCCAGCGGCGCCGACGCAGTGATCGTCGACTTCGAGGACGCCGTCGAGGCATCGCTCAAGGCCCGGGCGCGGGAAAACCTCGAAAGCTTCCTCGACGCCAACCCGGAGGCGCGCGTGCGAGTAAGGGTGAACGCCGCCGGCGATCCGCAGCAGGCGGCCGACCTCGAACTTTGCGGGCGCCTGCCGGGCGTCACCGGCATCCTGCTGCCCAAGGCCGAACGCGCCATGCAGGTGCGCATCGCCGCTGCCTCCGGCAAGCCGGTGTGGCCGCTGATCGAGAGCGCCCGCGGCCTGCTCGCGCTGGGGGAGATCGCCGCCTGCGAGGGCGTCGAGCGCCTGACCTTCGGCGGCCTCGACCTGGCGCTGGATATCGGCATGAGCAGCGGCACCCAGGCCGCCGCGGTGGTCTACGACCAGGTACGCCTGAGCCTGCTGCTGCATTCGCGGGTGAACGACCTGCAGCCGCCGCTGGATACCGTGTTCCCCGCCTTCGACGATGCCGAAGGGTTCGCCGCGACCATCCGTCATGGTCGCGACCTCGGCCTGCTCGGCGCCCTGTGCATCCATCCCCGACAGGTCGCTGTGGCCCATGCGGCGCTGGCCCCCGGCGCTGAGGAACTGGACTGGGCGCGCCGGGTGGTGGAGGCCTCGCAAGGCGGCGCGGCGGCCTTCCAGGTCGACGGGCAGATGGTCGACGCGCCGGTGCTGGCCCGCGCCCGGCGGCTGCTGGCCAGCGCCGGCGGTTGAACGACCATCTGCAGTAACGAGCTTGCTCGCGAACCTTTTCCGCCGGTCGCCGGTGCCAATCGTTCGCGAGCAAGCTCGCTCCTGCATGGTCGGCCGGTTTTCGCGAAACGCCTCGGCAACGCAAAACTGCGGTCTTGACCGAGAGCACCGTCAAGGGACAGGTGGCTGATCTAGGCTAGGGGACACAAGGCTCCCATGCGCGGGCCTTCGCAGCAGCGACCCGGAGCCTTTCGACCCCATGCCCGATACCTCACCACGGCAATCCTCCCGCTTCGACTGGCAGCGTTGGCTGCCAGGGCTGGCCACCCTGTGCAACTACCAGGCGAGCTGGCTGCCCAGGGACCTGGCCGCCGGCCTGGTGCTGACCACCATGCTGGTGCCGGTGGGCATCGCCTACGCCGAGGCTTCCGGCGTACCGGGCATCTACGGGCTGTACGCGACCATCATTCCCTTGCTGGCCTATGCGCTGTTCGGCCCGAGCCGCATCCTCGTGCTTGGCCCGGACTCCGCGCTGGCCGCGCCGATTCTCGCGGTGGTGCTGGTGCAGGCGGCAGGCGATCCGCAGCGGGCCATCGCCATCGCCAGCCTGATGGCGCTGGTCTCCGGCGTGGTCTGCATGGTCGCCGGGCTGCTGCGCCTGGGCTTCATCACCGAACTGCTGTCCAAGCCGATCCGCTACGGCTACATGAACGGCATCGCCCTGACGGTGCTGATCAGCCAGTTGCCCAAGCTGTTCGATCTTTCCGTCGAGAGCCGGGGGCCGCTGCAGGACCTCTGGTCATTGGGCCGGGCGCTGCTGGGCGGGCAGGCCAACTGGCCGAGTTTCGCGGTGGGTGGAGGCTGCCTGGTGCTGATCCTCGCACTCAAGCGCTACAGGCGCCTTCCGGGCATTCTCATCGCGGTGGTGCTGGCGACCCTGTCGGTCAGCCTGTTCGACCTCGGCAGCCGCGGCGTCAAGGTGCTCGGCGAGTTGCCCCAGGGGCTGCCAGGGTTTTCGTTCCCCTGGGTGAGCGGCATCGATCTGGTGGAAGTGCTGCTGGGCGGTATCGCCGTGGCGCTGGTGTCATTCGCCGACACCAGTGTGCTGTCGCGCACCTACGCGGCGAGGCTGAAGACGCCGGTGAACCCCAACCAGGAAATGTTCGGCCTGGGCGTGGCGAACTTCGCTTCCGGGCTGTTCCAGGGCATACCCATCAGCAGCAGCTCCTCGCGTACGCCGGTCGCCGAGGCCGCAGGGGCAAAGACCCAGCTCACCGGCATCGTCGGCGCCCTGGCGGTGACCCTGTTGCTGCTGGCGGCGCCCAACCTGATGCAGCACCTGCCCACCAGTGCCCTGGCTGCGGTGGTGATCGCCGCGGCACTGGGGTTGTTCGAGTTCGACGACCTCAAGCGCATCTTCCGCCTGCAACAATGGGAGTTCTGGCTGTCCATGGGCTGCTTTGCCGGCGTGGCGGTGTTCGGGGCCATTCCAGGCATCTGCATCGCCGTGGTGATCGCGGTGATCGAGTTCCTCTGGGATGGCTGGCGACCGCACCATGCCGTGCTGGGCAGGGTGGACGGCGTGCGTGGTTATCACGACGTAACGCGTTACCCGAATGCGCGGCGCATTCCCGGCCTGGTGTTGCTGCGCTGGGATGCGCCGCTGTTCTTCGCCAATGCCGAGCAGTTCCAGAACCAGGTACTGGCGGCGCTGAACCAGTCCCCCACGCCCGTGCAGCGCCTGGTGATCGCGGCCAGCCCGGTGACCAGCATCGATATCACCTCCGCCGACATGCTCGCCGAGCTGGACAAGATCCTGGAGCAACGCGGGGTGGAGTTGCAGTTCGCCGAGATGAAGGACCCGGTGAAGGACAAGATGAAGCAGTTCGAGCTGTTCGAGGGGCTGGGTGAATCGGCATTCCATCCCACGGTGGGCGCCGCCGTGGATGCCTACCTGGCCGACTCCGGCGTGGACTGGGAGCCCTAGGCGCCTGTCGATCAGACGGCGCCCAGGGCTACGGCGGAGCAGGGCGCAAGGCTCAACATGACGGTGGCGAATCTAGAGCTTCCAGATGGGGCCGTAGGTGCCAAAACACGCGTTCGATAGCGCCTGCTTGCGAACGCCGTGAGTCTGGTAGCCGCCGAATTCGTTGATTTCCAGGGTCAATTGCGGGGTCAGCTCCTTGCCGCTCTTGAGGCGGACGCTGTCGAACACCTGCAGCTTCTTGCCGGTATTGACCACGCTGGTCTCCATCCAGGCCTCGGGCGTACTGGCTTCATCCAGGCGGGCCAGCAGTGCGTTATAGAGGGGCAGGTAGCGACCGTCCGGGGCCTTGCAGTCGATGTTGATCTTCTTCACCAGGGCCTCGGCCTCGGCGGAGCTGAAATACAACCGGCTGCCAAAATCGCGCTGAAGCCTGTCGACGTAGGAACCCTGGTCGCCACCCGTTGCGGTGGCAACCGTCGCAACATCGACGGCCTGCCCGGCAAGCTCAGCCTGGCAGGCCTGCCGGCTCTTGTAGAAGGTGTGCGAAACCCTGACGCCAGACGGTTTGTAGATTGCAGAAGCGATCAGTACCTGGCCGTCGGTACTCACCAGGTCGCCATCCGGAATGTACTCACCGCCCTTGCCCCATACGCCATCCGGGAGACCACCTGGCCACTCGACGCAGGAGGGCTGCTGGATATCGCGGCGCAACTCGTAAACGCGCCCCTGGAGAAAGGCCTGCGTATTTTCGGCAACGCTCGGAAAAGATGTCAGCGACAGGCAGGATGCGATGAATAGCCGAGTCCAATTCAAGAAGCGTCTCCTTGTCGCCCGGCGACCTGTCGGCGGGCATTTGTGACTCAGGATAGCTGCATATCGCGTCGACACAGGGCGAAGAAATCATCCGGAACGATCAGGGCGTCGCCGGGCCTGCTTCGCCAAATATCTGAACTCTGCGCCAGAGGTCTGTCCCAACAGGTAGAACCCGGCGCCGACGTCCATCCCAACAGGGCGCCATTCTGCATCCTGATGAGGAGGACCCTGCCGTGGCCAAGAAACCCACCATCAAGCGAAGCGATCTGGCTGGCACCGACACCACCGACCGCAGTAACCGCAACGAGAAGATCGAGCAACTGGAGCCCTACCGTGAGGACGCCACGGGGGAGGCGCTCACCACCAATACCAACGTGCGCATCGCCGATAACCAGAACAGCCTGCGCGCGGGGGAGCGCGGACCTTCGCTGCTGGAAGACTTCATCCTGCGGGAGAAGATCACCCACTTCGACCATGAGCGGATTCCCGAGCGCGTCGTGCATGCGCGGGGCGCAGCGGCCCATGGCTATTTCGAATGCTACGAGGACTGGAGCCAGCTGACCAAGGCGGCGTTTCTCGGCAAGGCGGGCCTGCGTACGCCGGTGTTCGTGCGCTTCTCCACCGTGCAGGGGCCGCGCGGGTCGGCGGACACGGTGCGCGACGTTCGCGGCTTCGCGGTGAAGTTCTATACCGAGGAGGGCAACTACGACCTGGTCGGCAACAACATGCCGGTGTTCTTCATCCAGGATGCGATCAAGTTTCCCGACTTCGTCCACGCGGTGAAGCCCGAGCCGCACAACGAGATTCCCACCGGCGGTTCGGCCCATGACACCTTCTGGGACTTCGTCTCGCTGACGCCCGAGTCCGCGCACATGGTCATGTGGGCCATGTCGGACCGCGCCATTCCGATTTCCCTGCGGCATATCCAGGGCTTTGGCGTGCATACCTTCCGCCTGGTCAATGCGGCGGGCGACAGTGTGTTCGTCAAGTTCCACTGGCGGCCGAAGTCCGGCGTCTGCTCGCTGGTCTGGGACGAAGCGCAGAAGCTGGCCGGCAAGGATGCGGACTTCCATCGCCGCACCCTATGGGACGACATCGAAAGCGGCGACTACCCCGAATGGGAGCTGGGCGTGCAGGTGATCGCCGAAGCCGACCAGGACAAGTTCGACTTCGATCTGCTCGATCCCACCAAACTGGTGCCCGAGGAGCTTGTTCCCGTGAAGCTGCTGGGCCGCATGGTGCTGAACCGCAACCCGGACAACTTCTTCGCCGAAACCGAGCAGGCGGCGTTCCACCCCGGCCATGTGGTGCCGGGCATCGATTTCAGCAATGACCCGCTGCTGCAGGGGCGGCTGTTCTCCTATACCGACACCCAGCTGTCGCGCCTTGGCGGGCCGAACTTCAACCAGATTCCGATCAACCAGCCGCTGTGCCCGTTCCACAACAACCAGCGCGACGGCCTGCACCAGCACATGCTGCACAAGGGCCGCGCCGCCTACGAACCCAATTCCATCGACAACGGCTGGCCCAAGGAAACCCCGCCCGCCGCGCGCCACGGCGGTTTCACCAGCTATCCGGAAACCATGACCGGCACCAAGGTCCGCGTACGGGCCGATTCCTTCGCCGACCATTTCACCCAGGCCGCGCTGTTCTACCACAGCCTCAGCGAGGCGGAGCAGGGCCATGTGGTTTCGGCCTATGCGTTCGAGCTGTCGAAGGTCGAGCGAATGGCGATTCGCGAGCGCGAGGTCAACCAGATTCTCGCCAATATCTGCCCGAAACTTGCCGAGCGCGTGGCCCAGCGTATCGGGGTGAAACTCACCAACAGGAAGGCCAAGGTTCCGCAGCCCAAGCCATCGCCGGCCTTGAGCCAGGCCAACCTGCTGGCCGGCGATATCCGCTCCCGCAAGGTGGCGATCCTGGTCGCCGATGGCGTCAAGGAAAGCGACGTCAAGGGCTTGCAGGATGCGCTGAAAAAGGCGGGGGCGAGCGCCAAGCTGATCGGCCCCAGTGCCGCCCCGGTGAAGTCCGAAACGGGTTCGGCGCTGGTGCCCGATGCCAGCTGGGACGGCCTGCCGTCGGTGGCTTTCGACGCGGTGTTCGTGCCCGGCGGCGCGAAATCCGTGCAGGCCATCGGTAGCGATGGCCGCGCGCTGCACTACCTGCTGGAGGCGTACAAGCACCTCAAGCCGCTGGCATTCGCCGGCGACGCCGGGAAGCTGCCGGCGCAGCTCGGCCTGCCCGCGGATGAAGGGGTGATCGACGGCAAGTCCGCCAGGGAAGTATTCGGCAAGTTGCAGGAGGCCTTGCTGCAGCACCGCATCTGGGGCCGCGAGGCCCATGCCGGGAAGATCCCTGCCTGAGCGGAGGGGCGGCGGCCGATGCTGCCGCCCCGTGCCCACCGGGCAGTCAACCTGAACTCCAGCCGCTGGTTCGGCTCAACCGGCCGACAGCCTTTGTCCGAGAACCGCAGGAGAGTCGCCATGACTGAACGACGCCAGCAACACATCGAGATCGACGATACCGAGGACCGCATGGGCAGCGTGCGCGAACTCGACTTCGAGAAACAGCCGGAAGGCCGCATTGGCGACGAGCGCTCGCCGCAGGAGGTGGAGCGCGAATTCCCGCCGCAGCGCCGTCGCGAGATGGGCATGACCGGCGGCGAGACGCTGGGCGACAGCGCCGTCGAGGATGGCGTCAGCATGGATGACCTGGCACCGGAAACCCTGATCGACGAGGACGGGTCCGAATCCCCGCTCGATCCGCCGTCCGGCAAGCCGGCAGACCGCGACCTGCGCATCGTCCGCGGCAACGAGATCGGCGCGGGCGGCGGGCTGGACGAGGCCGAGGAAGGCCGTGTGCACCCGCTGGACGGCAAACCCTGGGACGCCTCCGACCCCGACGAGGAACAGTGATCCATGGCCGGGGCCAAAGCCGTCAAGGACAGCACCCTGAAGGAATACGCGCGCAAACGCGACTTCAGCGGCACTCCCGAGCCACAGGGCGAAACGCCGGCGGACCGGGAAGGGGAGGCTGCCTTCGTCGTGCAGAAGCACGACGCGAGCCACCTGCATTACGACTTCCGCCTCGAACTCGATGGCGTGCTCAAGAGCTGGGCGGTGCCCAAGGGCCCCTGCCTCGATCCCAGCGTGAAGCGCCTGGCCATCGAGGTGGAGGATCATCCGCTGGACTACGCGGGCTTCGAAGGGCATATCCCGGAAGGTCATTACGGTGCCGGCGACGTGATCGTCTGGGACGAGGGCCACTGGATGCCCATTGGCGATCCCCACGAAGGCCTCGGCAACGGCCATCTCAAGTTCCGCCTGGCGGGCAGCAAGCTGACCGGCAGCTGGAACCTGATCCGCACCCGCATGGCCGGGCGGCAGCCGCAGTGGTTCCTGATCAAGGGGCGGGATGACCAGGCACGGGACTACCCGCGTTACGACATCCTCGCCGAGCAGCCGCTGAGCGTCGTCACCGGAAAGGCATTGCCCGGCGAGGTTGCGCAGCGCAAGCAGGCTTCGGCAAAGCGCTCCAGGCCGGTGCAGCCTGCGAAGAAAAGAGCGGCGGGCAAGGCCAGCCTGCCGGCGGCCATGTCTCCCGAACTCGCCACTCTGGTGGACGCGCCACCGGCAGGCGACTGGCGCTACGAGATCAAGCTCGATGGCTACCGCCTGCTTGCCCGGCTCGACAGCGGCCAGATCAAGTTGCTGACCCGCAACGGCCACGACTGGTCGAAGAAGCTGCCCGAACTGTGCGCGGCGCTGGCGGCACTGCCGGTGACGTCCGCCTGGCTGGACGGCGAGATACTGGTGATGGACGAGGAGGGCCGACCGGACTTCCAGCGCCTGCAGAATGCCTTCGATGCCGCGGTCTCGGCGCCCATCCACTACACCTTGTTCGACCTGCTCTGGCTGGATGGCGAGGATTACCGCAACAAGCCCCTGGAGCAGCGGCGCCAGGCGCTGGCACAGGTCCTGCGCGGCAATGGCGATGATCGCCTGCGCTATTCCGAGGACTTCACCGACGACCCGCGCAGCATCCTCGACAGCGCCTGCCGGCTCGGCCTGGAAGGGCTGATCGGCAAGCGTGTGGGCAGCCTCTATACGGGGAAACGCTCCTCCGACTGGATCAAGCTCAAATGCAAGCGCCGGCAGGAGTTCGTGATCGTCGGCTACAGCGCACCCAAGGGCTCGCGCTCATCTTTCGGCGCCCTGCTGCTCGGGCTGCACGACGAGAATGGCGAGCTGCGCTACGCCGGCAAGGTGGGCACCGGTTTCAGCGCGGCCAGCCTGAAGAGACTGCATCGGCAGTTCCAGCCGCTGCAGCGCAAGACCTGCCCGCTGCGGGAGCCGCCCAAGGGAGCCGAGGCCAAGGGCGTGACCTGGCTGCGTCCGGAGTTGCTGGGCGAAGTTGCCTTCGCCGAGATCACCCGTGAAGGCAGGGTGCGCCAGGCGGTGTTCCACGGTCTGCGCAGTGACAAGCCGGCTGAGGCGATAGTCGAGGAAAAACCGAAGAAGGCTGCCCGCGCCGTCGCTGCCAGACCGTCGCGCTCGAACAGCGGCAATGTCCTGGAGGGCGTGACCATCACCCATCCCGAGCGAGTGGTCGATCCCACCAGCAAACTGCGCAAGATCGATGTGGTGCGCTACTACGACAAAGCCGCGGAATCCCTGCTGCCCTGGCTGGCCGACCGTCCGGTGTCCCTGGTGCGGGCGCCCGATGGTGTGGCGGGCGAGCAGTTCTTCCAGCGCCATGCCTCGCGTACCGGGATCCCCGGCGCCGAACAACTGGACCCGCAGCTTGACCCCGGTCACGCACCGCTGCTGCGCATCGCCTCGGCCAAGGCGCTGGTGGGCGCCGCGCAGATGGGTGCGCTGGAGCTGCATACCTGGAACGCCGCGCTCGATGACCTGGAGAAACCCGACCGCTTCGTCCTGGACCTCGACCCCGATCCGGCGCTGCCCTGGCAGCGGATGATCGAGGCGACCCAGTTGACCCTCACGCTGCTGGACGAACTCGGCCTGACAGCCTTCCTCAAGACCAGCGGCGGCAAAGGCATGCACATCCTCGTGCCGCTGCAGCGGCACCATGGCTGGGATGAAGTGAAGGACTTCGCCCATGCGATCAGCCGACACATGGCCCGGCTGATGCCGGACCGCTTCAGCGCCGTATCGGGGCCGAAGAATCGCGTCGGGAAGATTTTCATCGATTACCTGCGCAACAGCCGGGGCGCCAGCACGGTGTGCGTGTGGTCGGTACGTGCACGGGAGGGGCTGCCGGTCTCGGTGCCGATCAGTCGCCATGAGCTTGCCAGGCTCAAGTCGGCACACCAATGGACCCTCGCGAATGTCGACGAGCGTCTGGCAGGCGCCGACCCCTGGGCCGACTGGGCGAAGACCCGGCAACGGTTGAGCGCAAAGATGCGCGGCAAACTGGACGGCTGAGGACGCTAAAACGACACCTCCCGGCTCAGGTGGCTTTTCGCAAGGCGTCTATCAGTTGCTGCTTGCGCATGCTGGAGCGCCCGGCGATGTGCCGGGTGCGCGCACGATTGAGCAGCTCGGCCTTGGTCATGGATTCCAGTGGCTGGTCGGGGCGCGGCACGCCGTGTTTGCTGGCAACGGCGCGACGGGCCGAGCTCTTGCGCGCAGCGGCCTTGGCGGTGGCGCTTTTCTGCTGGCCCGAGCCGCCCTTGCGCTCGCCGCCGCCGGACTGCTTGTTCACGGTCGCCCAGGCTCGCGCCTCGGCTT